>CAZCXL010000145.1:0-6733 GCA_964502625.1 uncultured Planctomycetales bacterium
CGGCCGCTGGAACATCGTGCTGAGGGGAGAGCGCCGGGTGAAGATTCTGGGCGAAGTCGGCAGCGGACGGCTTTATCGCCGCGTGCGCGTGATGGAACTCACCGAGGCGCGCGCGGAAGCGGCGGAGGAAACCCTGCTGCGCAACAGCCTTTGGGATGCGCTGCGCCTGCTGTTGGGCACGGAGATCTGTCCTCCTGAATGCATGTTGCCGGGATATCTCGCCGACGTGTTGTTGCTGCAACTCCCTTTAAGTTTCCCGGAACGCCAAGCCTTGTTCGCGGTGGTGGATCCGCAAGAGCGCGCGCGCCGCGTCTTGGAGTGCTACTCCACCATCCGACAGTTGCCGCCAAATTGCGATCCCCATCGCAATTGAACGCGCGCGATTGCTAGCATGCGAGGCGATGGGATATCCCTCTACGATTGTGTTCGTGCACGGCTGGTCCGTCACGAACACGGACACCTACGGCGGCTTGCCCGAACGCTTGGCCGCAGAGTCCGCTGCGGCCGGTAGCGCGCTGACGTTGCGCGAACTCCGGCTCGGCAAATACGTCTCCTTCAACGATGAAGTGCGCGTCGAAGACATCGCGCGCGGCATGGAGGCCGCAGTAAGAGCCGAATTGGGCGACCTGCTCGCGCGCGGCGAGCGCTTCGCAGTCATCACGCACAGCACCGGCGGACCGGTCGCGCGCGATTGGTGGTGGCGCTTCTACGCCTCGCAGAAGTCCGCCGATGCCTGCCCGATGAGCCATCTCGTGATGCTTGCGCCCGCCAACTTCGGCAGCGCGCTCGCACAGTTGGGCAAGAGCCGTCTGAGCCGCATCAAATCCTGGGCCGGCGGCGTGGAACCTGGCGCGGGTGTGCTCGACTGGCTGGAGCACGGCAGCCGGGAAGCCTGGGAACTCAACGAGTCGTGGATCCGCGGCCGCTTTGGCAAACCCGCAGCCGACGGAACCTTCGTGTTCGCGCTCAGCGGCCAGCGCGTGGACCGCAGCCTCTACGATCACCTCAACTCCTACACCGGAGAGAGCGGAAGCGACGGCGTGGTGCGCGTGCCTGCCGCAAATCTCAACGCGGCCATGTTGCGGCTCGAGCAAGGCGCGGGTTCGGAACTCGAGCTTCTGAAGCCCGTCGGGCGCTTGCTGCGCGCGCCGCGCTCGGCCTTCCGGCTCGTCTCCGGCGCGGCGCACTCCGGGGAAGACATGGGCATCATGCGCGCAGTTGCCGGACGCAAAGATGAAGCGGGCAAGGAAGTTGTTGCGGCCATCTTGCGCTGCTTCGCCGTGGCTGATGCTGCGCAATACGAGAAGTTGTGCGACGCCTTCGAGCAGGAAACCGCAGAGATTCACGCCGCAGAGCGCGTCGAGGTGCAGAAGGTGCCGATCCTCCGCGACCGCGCCTACGTTCACGATCGCACCAGTCTGGTGATCTTCCGCGTGCGGGACTCTGAGGGGCATCCGCTGCAGGATTTCGATCTGGAACTCACGGGCGCCAAGGATGACCCGGATCTGCTGCCGGAAGGATTTTTCAAGGACCGCCAACGCAACCAGCGCGCCAAACACGTGCTGACCTATTTCTTCAACCATGATCTCATGGTGGAAGGCGACGCCATCGAAGATCCGCGTGAGAGCGGCGAGTGGCTACGCAAAGCGCGTCCGGGGGTGGACCGGCTGGGTTTCCGCATCACGCCCCGCCCGGCTGCGGGTTTCGTGCATTACAGCCCCTGCGCCTTCACTGCCGATCCGAAAGTCCTGCGCGCCGTCATCCGCCCGGATGAAACCACGCTCGTGGACATCGTGCTGCGCCGCCTGGTACACCGCGAGGTCTTCGAGTTAGAGCGCGGCGACGCGCGGCGCGGAGATTTCCGCGAGGTCAAGCCGGGCGACACGCTCGCGCCGTGATCACTTCCGCGTGAAGCGCGCGCTCACCGGATAGTGATCGCTGCTGCACTTCAGATCCACTCCATCGAGTCGGTCCACAATCGCGGCGTCCTTGGCTTCGCGGGCCAGGGACGGAGTGGCCAACAGAAAATCGATGCGCGAGATGAACGGTGCTTGGTGATAGCTCGGAGTCTTGGTGCCCGCGCACAAGTCGCGCAGCGCCGCGCCGCCCTGGGAGGTGGAATTCAAGAAGGCGTCGAGAGTGGGCGCGCCGAGCACTTCGTTGAAGTCGCCCGCCACTAAGGCGCGCCACTGCGGGTTCTGCTCCAACTCAGCCCGAAGAATTTCCACGGCCGCGCGCGCCTCGGCTTCGCGAACCCGGTCGGCGTCCTCTCCGCCGGTCTGCGATTTGAGATGGACGACGAAGACGTCGGCATTCAAGGGCGCGCCCAGGCGCACGCGCAACAGATCCCGCTGAAAATGCTGCTCGGCGCCGTCGCGATCCTGGAAGCGTCGATGACGATAGGAAGTCACGGCGTCGATCGGCAGCCTAGTCAGCAGGGCGACGTCGATGCCACGAGGGTCATTGCCTTCCATGAGGACGACTTCGTAGCCGGATTCTGGAAGATAGACGTGCACGAATTCCTCAAGCGCGAAGCGGTTTTCCACCTCCTGCAGGCAGACGACGTCGGCGTCGAGCATGCGCAGAGCGTCGGCGATCCGCTGGCGGCGCGGCGCGCTGATGCTGGCGGGCTCGGTCCGCTCGTCTTCACGGAACGGGTCGTCCCAGCCGTCGAAGAAGTTCTCCAGATTCCAGGAGACGATTTTGACGCCCGGATCCCGCGGCGGCGGCGCCAAACGCGCGCCCGAGACCGGAACGAGGGGCGGATTGGCCGCCACGACCGTGCCGTCGGCGCAGCGGATCTGCGCAGGGGAATCCACCACCATTTCCGGAGTCCCGCGGTAATCCTTCACCCATCCGGAGACCAGAATTTCCTTGCCGAGATAGAAGCTCTCCAAGGCCGTTGGAAAATCACACCAAGCCTGCGAGAAGATCACCACTTGGAAAGTCCCCTGCCATTCTTCACGGAAGTTCAGGTGGATCACCTTGTCTCCGCGATGCGCGCGCACCACCGTGCCGCGCACCGTCACGCGCTCACCAAGATGCTTGCCCGCGAGTTCCCAAGCGATGGCGCCTGCAGCCTGCGGACCAGGCGACTCCAGCGACGGCCAGGCTCGCAGTGCGCCGGCCTCTTGCTGCGGCCCGAGTGCGAGGCCCAGCAGACCTGCACCGAGCGCGAGCCAGAGGCGGGATTTCACCGAGATCTGCCCGCTGCCCGGCACGCCGCGAGCGCTTGCTGCGCGGCTTGATCCGCGCCCAGGACTTCTTTGACTCCCGGCTTCGCGCGCTCGCTCCATTCCACGCCGCGCGTGGCGGCGTCGCGGCCGACGACGATGCGCAGCGGCACGCCCACGAGATCCGCGTCCTTGAATTTGGCTCCGGGCGAAACCTTCGGACGGTCGTCCCAGAGCACGTCCACACCTTGCGCTTCGAGTGTGTCGTGCAACTCCTGAGCAAGCGCGTCTTGCGCTTCGTCGCCCGGCTTCATCTGCACCAAGTGGACGGCGTAGGGCGCGATCTGCAGCGGCCAGATCATGCCGTCGGCGTCGTGATTCTGCTCGATGGCGGCTGCAGCAATGCGGCTCACGCCAATGCCATAGCAACCCATCCACATCGGGCCCTGCTTCTGCTGCTCGTCGTTGAACCAGGCCTTCATCGCGTCGGAGTATTTGGTTCCCAATTGGAAGATGTGGCCGACTTCGATGCCGCGGGTGATCTCGATGCTTCCGCTGCCTTCCATCACGGAGTCCCCGGCTTGCACGAGGCCGAAATCGGCCGTTTCCGGCTGCGGCAGGTCGCGGCCGAAGCGGACGTCGAGCCAATGCGCGTCCGTGGCATTGCCGCCGCACAGGAAACCTTCCACTCCTTCCACGGAGCGGTCGGCAAGCAGGCGAACTCCGCTCTTGAGTCCAATCGGGCCCGCGAAGCCGACGGCCGCGCCCGTGGCTTCACGCACCAATTTCTCGTCGGCGAGTTCCAGACTCAGCGCGCCGAGATGATTGAGCAGCTTCACTTCATTGATTTGACGGTCGCCGCGGCACATCACGGCCACGGCTTGCTCGTGGTCCGCCCAAGCAGCCTTGTAGATCACGGTCTTGAGCATGCGCTCCAGCGGCAGGCTCGGGAACAGTCGGCGAAGGTCCTCGCAGGTCTTCGCGCCCGGAGTGGCCTCCTTGTGCATGGCGGCTTGATCCGGTGCGGGCGGCGGCGGCGCAATGCGCGAAACCGCTTTCTCCACGTTCGCGGCATAGCCAGTGGTGCGACACACGGCGATCGCGTCTTCGCCGGAGTCCGCGTCTACCATGAATTCCTCACTGCCGCTGCCGCCGATCGCGCCGCTGTCGGCCATGACGGGCGTGAAGCGGAGTCCGCAGCGCGTGAAGACGCGCGTGTAGACCTCGCGCATCGTGGCGTAGGACTCCTTCATGGCGTCGGCCGAGACGTCGAAGGAATAGGCGTCTTTCATGATGAATTCACGGCCGCGCATCAGTCCGAAGCGCGGGCGAATTTCGTCCCGGAACTTTGTTTGAATTTGATAGAGAATCACCGGTAGTTGGCGCCAAGATTGAACCTGGCGGCGCACGAAGTCCGTGATCACCTCTTCGTGAGTCGGCCCGAGACAGACCTCGCTGCCCTTGCGGTCGTGGAAGTGAAAAAGGATTCCGTCGTTCACGTAGCGATCCCAACGGCCGCTTTCGACCCACAGATCCTTGGGCTGCAGCGCGGGCATCAGCATTTCCAATGCGCCCACGCGATCGTGCTCTTCACGCACGATGCCCTCCACCCGGCGGAGCACCCGCCAGAGCATGGGCCCGTAGACGTAGATGCCCGCCGAGAGTTTCTGAATGAAACCGGCGCGCGCCATCAAAGCGTGTGAAACGACCTCGGTATCCGAGGGCACTTCACGTAAGGTGACGAAGAGAGAGCGGGAGAGTTTCATGCGCGCGAGGCGAGATTGTAGGTCCAGCCCAACCAGGGCTGCTTCTGGTCACCCGCAGACTGCCGCGGCGTATGCTGAAGGCTTGTCCACCCGTCTTGCCCTTCCGCTGCTCCTGGGCGTTCTCGCGCTGGCGGCCTGGCTGCTTTTTTCTCACGCGCCGGACACGCAGAGCGACGGAAGGAACGGCGCGGACGCGGGCGTGGACGCCCGAAACGACGCACCAGATCCCGGCACGGGCGACTTTTCTGCGCAGGGCGAGACCATGCGCGCCGAAGTGGGCTTGGGAAACGGCGATGCCTCAGCGGAAGCCTGGTCCGGATGGAACGATTCCGCGCTCGGCATTCCGAGTTTCATCGGCCGAGTGCTCACTGCGGATGGACGGCCGGCGGCCGGCGTCGAAGTGCGCGCGCTGGGTCTCGTCGGCTGGGGCGCAGCGCGCGACCGTGCGGATCGCGCTGAGCGGTTGGGCGCGGATTGGAAGGCCCTCACGCGCGCCGACGGACGTTTCGCCTTGCCAGAATCGCCGCGCGACGGCCTGCGCTTCGAAATCGTGGTCAGCGACACCCAACACGCACCCTTTCGTTTCAACAATTTGCCCGCGTGGCCTGGGCGCACGCACGATCTTGGTGATCTGAAACTTGCGATCGGTTTTCGCATCCTCGGCCGCGTGGTCAGCGCCAACGGCGGCCCGGTCGAGGGCGCGGCGGTTTTCGCCTATCCGGACACCACCGCAGTTTCGCCCGGCGCGGACCTCTTCCAACTCGAGCCGCTGCCGATTCCCGCAGCAATCACGGATCGGGAAGGCGCCTTCACCCTCACCCGTCTCGCGCCAGGGCGCGTGCGGCTGCGCGCCGAAGTGAGTAGCGGTTTCTCTCCTTGGTCGGATTCGATTGGTGGCGCAGAGAACGAGGCCGTGTCCGGCATTGAGTTGACGCTGCTGCAGGCACTGACGCTCGACGGGATCGTGCTCTCCTCCACCAGAACCGCCATGGAAGGCATTCGGGTCACGGCCAGCGTGATGACCACTCTTCCCATGCCGAACTCGGCCTTCCGCGTGGAGACGACCACCGATGCCCAAGGCCTCTTCCAATTCGTGCTTCCGGGAAATCTGCGCAGCGTGGACTTGCGTGCAGGCGGCGCCGGCACCTGGATTGCGCAGCGCTCCATTCGCAAGCAGGAAGAACTCGCCACGCGCATCGAACTCGTGCTCGCGGCCATGCCCGCGCTGCGCGGCATGGTGGTGATCGAGCCGGATCAACCGGCCGTCGGCGTGAGCGTGGCTCTGGTGAATCGGGCCACTCCGGGACTGCCGCCGAATGACGCCAACATCCTGACGAGGGGCGAAACCGACGCTCAAGGCCGCTTCGAGCTCGTCGCAGACATCAGCGAGGCCGACACGAGCCGCTACCAAGTCGTGGCTTGGGACGGGCGGCACACGCCGGCAATCTCCGACACCATCCGTCTGCGCCAAGACGGCAGAGACTTCGTCGAACCCGTCCTGCATCTCATCTTGGTCGAAGGTCTGCATCTCTCCGGACGAGCGCTCACACCGGAAGGCGCCCCGCTCGCTGGCGCGCGCGCCATGCTGCGCAAGTTGAGCGCGCCACGCAACAACCGTGGACCGAGCCTCGACACCAGCGCGCGCGGGGGCAGCGTGGTCGAAGTGCAATCCACGGACGCCGCCGGCGCCTTTCACTTCGGCGGACTGATTGCTGGCGACTACCGTGTCGAAGTGCACCACCGCAGCGGCTCTCCCGCCGAGCCGTCCTGCTGGCGCGCGAGGACGAAGATGCG
>CAZCXL010000146.1:0-1068 GCA_964502625.1 uncultured Planctomycetales bacterium
GACTTCACGCCGCGCAGGCAGAACACGATGTTGGGCTGCCCTTCCGCAGCCACGTACTCGACCGCGTTCAAAGACTCCTCCAGCGTGATTCCCATGCCGCGCTTCAAGAGCACCGGCAGTTTGGCCTGCTGACCCGCCGCCTTCAGCAACTCGAAGTTTTGCGCGTTGCGCGTGCCGATCTGCAGCATCACCCCGGTGGCGTTGCCCGTGGCTTCGAGCGCGGAGTGAATCTCTTCCATGTGCCGGACGTCGCAGACCTCCATGGCGATTACCCGAATTCCATGACGACCCGCCGCCTCGAACACCCACGGCAAACATTCTTTCCCTAATCCCTGAAAGTCATAGGGCGAGGTGCGCGGCTTGTAGGCGCCCATGCGCGTCGTTGTTAATCCCTGCGCCGCGACGGCGCGCATGGTCTGCTCCACGTGCTCCGGCGTGTCCACGGCGCATAGACCGGCGCAGAGCACCACCTCGCTCTCGTTGAAGCGCACGCCGTTGTAATCGAAGCCGACTTCTGCTTCCGCCGCGCCGTGGCGCCCGATCATGCGGTACTTCTGCGAGACGCGCACCACGCGTCGCACTGCAGGCAAGTCCATGAACAACTGCTCCGGCACCTTCTGGGTGTCGCCGACCAAGTGCACCTCCACGACCGAGCCGCCCGATCCTTGGAATCGGTGCACGCGCGGAGTCACGCCCTCGAAGCGGCGCGCTTGTTCGACGACGAAATCCACCGCCTCAGGCGGCGCATTGGCTTTGAGAGTGACGATCACGGTGCTTTACGGGATTGATGAACGCGGGAAAGATTCAAAACGGCGCGGAAGATCTCGGCGACTCCTTCAGGATCCAATCCGAGCGACTCGGCGCGCTCACGGCGGGCGCCGAGCAAGGCTTCCTCGCGCCGCGGGTCGCGCACACCGCGCCCGGCCTCGGCCTTGGCGCGCGCGGCGCGCAGCGCGAGCTCCGCCCGTCGCGCGAGCAGCAGCAGCAGCTCCTGATCCAACTCGTCGATCAACTCCCGCGCGGCCTTCAGCAGAGCCGGCGGCACGGACGGGTAGGCGAGACCCCCAC
>CAZCXL010000146.1:1078-6695 GCA_964502625.1 uncultured Planctomycetales bacterium
GCTTCTCCTTCCTCGTGCGCGCGCTCGCCTGGCGCGGGCGGAGCGCGCAGCGCCTCATCCGTGCGCTGCAGGGCATCGAGCAGTTGCGCGCGCGCGTCGGTTGCGTAGGGATTTTCACGATGCAGAGTGGCGAAAAGTTGCCCCGCGTCGGCGCGCGCGCTGCGCACGGTGCGCGCGATTCCCCCCACCGAAGGCGGCGCCCACTCGGTCTCGAGTTCGAAGCCGCAGTCGAGAAATCCCTTCGCCACGAAGAAGGCGAGCGCGTGCGTCCGCGCCATCGCGCGGTCGTGCTCCTCCGGATCCATGCGCAAGATCTCGCAACCGAGCCCACTCCAGAACGCCTCCGCGTGCGCCACCGCCCCAGGATGCAGCGCGTTCGCGCACACCACCGCGCGCAGTGGACGCTCGCCCAAGGCGAGACTCACCGGGCCGAACAAAGGGTGAGTCGCCGCCCACGGAATGCGCGCTCCGAGCACGCGCTCCAAGGCAGCGGTCGGCCCGCTCTTCACCGAGCCCGCTTCGATCACGACTTGCTGCGGATTCAGATGCGGCCGCAACTCCGTAAGCGCCGCCTCCGTGCTCGGCACCGGCACCGCGAGCAACACGGTGCGGGCGCGGGCTACGGCGTCCGCCGGACTCGCGGCGGCCAACTCTGCGGGCAGCGGCGCGCGCGGATCCCAGGCGCGCACTGCGGCGCCGGACTCCAGCAAGCGCTCACTCACGGCACGCCCGAAGCGTCCGTAGCCAATCACTGCGTAGGGTCCGAGGAAATCCATCGGGCTCCTCACGGGAATCTATCGGCTCCAGGAGGCCCCTGCCTAGAATGCTGGAGGCCAGATCCGTGCTGCAATACGAAGGAACGCTCTACCGCCCGCCCTCGGAGGCGGACTCCCTGATCCTGCAGGCCACGATCGGCTGCTCCTGGAACCGCTGCACCTTCTGCGCGATGTACCGGGACAAGCGCTTCCGGGTCCGGCCGCTGGAGGAGCTGCGCACAGAGATTGCTCGTGTGGACGCGGCCTTTGGCGCTCCCGCCAAGGTGTTTCTTGCGGACGGCGACGCTTTGATCGCCAAGGCCTCCTTCCTGGAGGCCCTGCTCGACTGCCTGCGCGAGACTTGGCCCAAGCTGCGCCGCGTGTCCTGTTATGCGTCCCCGCAAGCCCTCCAAATTCGCAGCATCGCCGAGATGGAATCACTGCGCCGCAAGGGCTTGGGCTTGTATTACCTGGGGATCGAATCAGGGCACGACACGGTCCTGGAGCGGCTCGAGAAGGGAGTCGATGCAGCGGAGATGACGCGCGTCGCCCTGAAGGCGCATGAGGCCGGAGTGAAACTCTCCACCATGATTCTGCTCGGCGCCGGTGGGCGCGCACTTTCGTGCGAGCATGCGCGAGCTTCCGCCGCGGTGGTGAATGCGATCCAACCGCGCTTCGTCTCCACTCTGGTGATGACGCCGGTCGCGGGCACGCCGCTCGCGGAGCAAGACGCGCGCGGCGCCGTGGATCATCTCACGCCGATTGAATTGGCTGCGGAGTTGCGCGAGTTTCTCGGCGCGCTCGAGTGCCGCGGCACGATCTTTCGCTCCAACCACGCAAGCAATTGGCTGGCGCTGGCCGGCACGCTGCCGAAGGATCAAGCGGCGCTGCTCGCCGGCCTCGACCGCGTGCTCGCCGCTCCGGAATCCGCCGCTTTCCGGCCTGCCTGGGCGCGGGGGCTTTAGAGGATGTGCGTGATGCCGAGACTCGTGAGCGTCCAGACTTCGGTGGTGCTGCCCGGCTTGAAGATCACGGCCTTGCTGTAGAGCGTGGCGCCGGAGAGGCCGGGGTTGTTCGGCAGGCGAATGGTGAGGGTGCCGCGGCCGTTGGCTGCCAAGCGTCCGGGGTAGCGACCGGCGAGCGTGGTCTGGAGCAAGGCGTCGGGTTTCAGGAAGGTGCGCCAGCCGTCCACTTTCTTCCCGCCTTCGCCTTCGAAGCCTTGGGAGAGGAGCAGAAGGAAGTCGTGATCCGGCGCGCTGGGGATGTGAACCCGGACTTCTACTTCATCGCCGGGCTGCGCCTCGTCGGGCATGAAGAGAGTCTTACGGCCGAGGATGAGAAGCGCCGTCGGAACTCCAAAAATTTGCGGATCGTCAAGGGACCAGAGTTCCGCGCTCGTGGCAACCTCGTTGAATCCGTCGCGATCCACATCGCCGAGAATTGTTCTACTTCCACTGAAGTCAACCGGCCAAATGCCGTATGTATCCGGGTACCAGGGAGCGGAACTCATCGGTTCGTCAGCGACGGTCACGAAGCTACCAGTCCTGGCGTCAAGCATTACTGTTCGCTGCTGCCCCATCCCCGCAGTGGACTGCAGGTCTGCGAAGTTGACTCCGAGCAGGAGCTCCACTGGGCCGTAGCCGTGGAAGGGACGGGAGAACCCGGTAAGACCTACAAGATGTTCCGCACGATGCCCAGGAAGAATCAGGACCGGAGCCAATGAAGCAAAGGTTCGTTCCCAGACTACGCTGCCATCTGCTCCTGAGATCAGGGCGATTAGCCCGGAGAATCCACCACTGAAGTTGAGATCGATCGGATCGCATAGCGCAATGTCCGCGATGCCGTCACCAGTCACATCAGGTCCCCAGCTGATGGAGGCGGTTCGCGAACCAATGCCAGGCTTCATGATTTTCCATATCAGCGCCCCTGTTGAACCATCAAGAGCGGACAGTGAGAACACATGTGATTGGATGCTAGGGTTCCACGCCAGCCACCGTGCAAGGTAGTCAGGCGAGTGATCTCCATTGAGGTCAGGCCATCCTAAAGGATCGGTCAGCGCTGAGTAGCTAACAAAGCCATTTGGCAAGAAGTGAGAATAGGACCACTTTGGCAGGAGACTTCTACCGTCCAAGCAAAGATTTAGCACCGTGCCATTCGGGCCAGTGGTCTCTGAGAATAATTCCTCAAAGCCATCATTGTCCGCATCAAAGCCACGGGTCCAGTTCCAGAACCAATCTACGTCGGATGCGACCATCGTGCCGGTAAGCCGGAATGCATGTCCGCCGAGCAACCCATGGAGAGCTGTGCCCGTGGCATGCATCAGTAACTCAGATGGTGCTTGATAGAGCATGGGTAACGTGCTCGCCATTGAAAGCCATTCCTGGTAGGGCTGGTCAATAACCGTGACTCGTTCGTGAAGTCCGCGTGTGGCAAGAAGCATCCCATCTCTAGGCGCAGTGCCAGTCACCTCCTGATCATTCCACCGGGGAAACAGGTCAATGGTGCCATCGTCGTCTAGGTCTCCAGACGGGCGCAAGCCAAATGCCCAATCCCAAGAGCGCTCATAGCCTGGGTTCGAGGACTCTTGGCCGAACACACCTCGAACTACCCACTCGTTTGAGCGGGAGATCGCATTTTGCGATATCTGCCCGAAGGCGTTAGCACCAAGCATTAATAGCAGCAGCACTAATCTTCCTCCCCACCCTTGTCTCGTGTCGGGAATGTTGGGCGTGAATGGTTTTCAATGTCCTTGACGTCTTCCGACAACTGAGATCCAGCATTCAAATAGGGATTGGAAGTTGTGAATTTTGGATTTGCGCCTGAATTGACTAGGAACCACTGATCAGGCAGTAATCCTGCCGGATTTCCTTGAAACGGGGTTCCATCAGATAGCCAGAACGCATCACCATCAAGACCTGGAGTGTAACTTCCGTTAAATGATCCCCTGAGGCCTGCAATGAAGACTCGGTTGCGGTTACGAAAGTTCACTCCATCATCAAACTTCCATCGGTTGGTACTCGGGTTACCCAAATCCAAGAACGGACCCAGATCCAAGCTGGCTGGGTTTGCCCTCTGAAGCAGACAGTTGTTGAGACTCGTGTTCAAATACTTAAAACTTCCATTCGGCTCCTCGTGGTAGAAGGTGTAGCCGGCAGCAAGAGGGTTTTGATGCACGATGTTGAATGAATAACCCGTGTTGTTGGCGAAGGTGGAATGCACAACTGGCGTCAAGAGCGCTGGACCTTGAACAATATCACCCATCGTGACGTCTGCGCGATATCCATCTTGGGAAAAGCCCCACACGTAGGAGTTCACGATGCGGAGCGATGCCGCACTGTAATTCAGGCTGGGGTACCCGGTGTCGAACCGTCCGTCTCCATGAATCGAAACGTGCACACCGTTCTTTCCGTTCGTTGCGCCACTAATCGAGCAGCCATTCAGATAGCCTTGGCCTTGGATCGCGATGTTCGCATCGGACTGCTTGGCGGAGTCTGGCACGAAACTGAAGTCGTTGGGACTCAAGCCAAGGTCCCAAGTGCCGCCGATCACCGCGCCCATCGAGCCGCGCGAGAGAGTTGTCGTGTTCATCGCGGCCAGCAGATGTACGCCATCTTCTTTGTTGTTGTGGATTCCACAATGATCGAGCCCGAGTAATCCTCCGAACGGAAGCGGACCACGACCGCTTTCGTGAGCCAGGTAATAAATCCCGCAACCCACATTGTCTTGTATGGTCGCTTGGCTTCCGAGAATGCGCAAGAACCCTCGGCGCGCAAGCGCATAGATCCCTGAATGGCGGAATCCGTCCGGGCTGGTAGTCACCTGCTGGCCAGTGCGAAGAATCTTGCTCTGATTGCCGAGAGCTACCAAGGCTCGCGTGTCCTGGTTGGCCTCTGCATAGATGCCTGCCAATCTCATCTCTTCGATCAGGGTGCCCGTGAAATCCACCCGATAAGAGCAGAGGTAATTGTTGGTTCCTAGTGGATTGCCAGTTGCCTGATCGGCGATGGCGTAGAGCCCCAGATCCCATCCGCTGTCGAACTCGGCGCTTGCTTGGCCGTCCCAAGTTCCCCCATTCACGTAAAGCACGATCGAGGGAATATCTTGGATGGTAGACATTCCAGGCTCCGGATACTCCCTCAAGCTTTCGGCGCCCTGCACATAGAGCTGAACCACACGGGTGAAGATTCCGCCGCTGCCGCGATAATCGTTGAAGCCGAACGGTTGGATGCCGCGTCCGCCAATTGGGTTCATCTGGCTAGCTTCAAAGGAGCCCACGGTGTCCAACCCAACCAAATTCGCAGTGATGCGCGGAGGTATTCCGCCATTACCTACCGCCTCGAACTTGAGGCCAATTTCGAGAGGCAAGTAACGCGGCGGTTCTGGAACCAGAATGAGACTTGGGTCAATGCCGTCGCTTATCAGACACTTTTCGATGGTGAGATTGAGGAGGTGGCCATCGCTGGCACGCGCGAATAATCCTGAGGAGTTGCGAACAAAAATGCAATCCATCACTTCGACGGTTACGGGATTCCCGGACCCAGACACGACATCCACTCCCACCATGGCTCCGAAAATGTGCAATCCCTCAAGTCGCGACACCGGACTCCCCCCTCCAGCTCCATCCGTGAACCTGAACACAGGTTCCGGGGAAGTACTGCTCGCGCAAGGTCCAATGAAGACCGGATAGCCGTCTCCCCGCTTGATGACCACGCCTGCGGGCACGGTGATTGGAAATGTCTCCTTGTAGAAATTCAGAGCCTGGCTATCGGAGTAGTAGTGGTAGTTGCCACCATACCCTCCGTACACACGAACCACGTCGCCGGCTTGAGGAGGAGCAAGGTTGAAGAGAACCGTGAACGACT
>CAZCXL010000147.1:0-3201 GCA_964502625.1 uncultured Planctomycetales bacterium
GCCGCCGGCCTCGTCCACGCGCCGCGCTCCGTCGAGAAAGACCGACGCACGGCCGAGTCCTGGCCCGGTGCCGAAGCGCGCGACCAAGTCGTACTCACCGGCGATCGGCGCGGACACGGCGAAGGAAAACTGGTCGTTGGCGCGCAACGGACGGAAGATCAGGACTTCTTTCCGGCTGGCCGGCGGAGCCGCTGCAGACCAATCTTGGACCTCGAGCGCGGCGCCGTTCGCAAGGCCCGCGAATGCGACACTTTCTCCCTCGAAGGCGGACGCGAGTGCGAAAAAGTCGGGCTTCGGGAGCGGGAGTTGCGCGCGCTCGGGAAGTTCATAGGCGCGGCCGAATGCGATCTCTCCGCGTTCGGATCCGTACCAGAGCATGCGCGCGGCAGTGCGGGATTCGCCGGACTTGCCGGAGTACACCGAAAGCGCCGGAAGTTCGAGAACACTGCCCGCGGCAGCGCAGGGCGCGTCGTGCGCGAAATTCCGCACCATGTTGAAGCGCCCGAATCGGCCGGGACCGTCGCGCCGGGTGACTTGATCCCAGGCCCCAGGCGTGCGCCTCAGCACGCTGCTTGCGAAGGCGAAGGCCGGTGCGTCGTTCCAGGGAAGATCGGTCGTGCTTTGGCTCGACCAAGCTGCCGAGACCAGCCGCGCGGGTCCGGGCACAGTGAAGGCGTTGGCTCCGCTGTTGATGCCGTCGGCGAGCAGCCAAGCGCCGCGTAGCCGCAACGGAGGCACCTCTTCCGGCGCGATCGCGTCCGTGCCGATCTCGAACATGAAATCGACTTTGGGGCGCGTGGGATAACTGAAGACGAACTTCAGGTCTTGGTCGTAGGGAATCGGCAAGCGCCAGACAAAAAGACCGTCCTGCCTCATTCCGCAGAGGTAGTTCTCGTAGGGGTCTTGACCGGAACCCGCGCCGAAGAGGTCGCCGATCGGAATCTCCAGCAAGGTGTGGCCGCGCTCACCGCGCTCTTGCGTGCCTGACTCGATGCGGAGCTGAAAGTCGCGGAAGATGCTCTCGATCCGCGCAGGATCGGTTTCGTACATCAACTTCAGGCTGAACCAACGAATCATTCCGCTGCCGCGGATCGGGAAGAAATAGGTTCCGTCGAAGTGCGGGGTCGACGGACTGATCTTGTCCTTGGGTTTGAGATAGGCGTACGCCTTGGTCTTGTTGGTATTGAAGTTCACTTCGGGGTTAGCGTCGTCAGCGATGACCCGGGCAACGCGCCGCAGCGCGCCCGCGTTGCGACTCAAGGTGTCCTTCTGCAAGGCTTCCACGCGAGCGCCTTCGCCGAGGATGCGGACGTCGGCCTGCAGCCGAGTCTCTCCTCCGCCGTCCGGCACAAAGCCGACGCGCACGGAGGCGGCAAAGGGCAGCGGCACCACCGAGTACCAGCCCAGGCCAAGCGCGCCAGCGAGAGGAGCGGGCGGAAGGTTCTCTGCTCTTTGGGCTGCGTCGAAATCGCGCAGAGACCAAGTCAGCGCCGGCTCCGTCGCTCCGTCCACGTAGACCGAGAGCGAGCCATCGCGGCGCGAACACCAGATGCGCCCCACGATTCCTGGGCCCCCGGAGAATCCTGACTCAATCGGGCCTTGGGCCGCCGTCTCGTCCAGGAGCAGTGAGCGCTCCCCGGGGCGCGGCGCCTCGGTCATCCAGCGCAGATCAATCAACTGATCCACCAAAACACTGAAGGCAAGGGGCTCCTGTTGGGCAGGAGCCCCTTGCATCGCGCACGCCAAGACGAGTCCGCAGAACATGCGGAAAGTCTACGCGCGGGCTTGAGCCGACGCAGGCTTTTAGAAAGCCCTACTTGCGGCGCTTGGCCGCTTTCTTGCGACGAGCGGGCGCCTTCGCCTTGCTCGCACCGGCCTTCTTCGCCGAGTTCGGCTTGCGGCCGGGCTTTTTCATGCCTTCGTTCAGGCCAACCTTGCGCAGTGCGCGTTGGACTTCAGGGCCACTGGCCCGAGCCAACTCTTCAACGCGCTTGCGCGCGGCGGCGCGGGGCTGGGTCAGACCTTTCTCCCACAGATAGACGGTGTTGAGGCCAACACCAACCATCAGCGCGAGCGCCGTCTGGGAAAGGCCGTGGGCCTTGCGGATTTTCTTGACCGTGCTGGACGACCAACGGCCGGCCTTGCCACCGGTACTCGATGCGGATTTCTTCTTCATGATTCTTCACGACGCTTCAGGGGTACTGCGCCGAGGGGTGAAAGTGTAACGCGGCGGCGTCACTGGGGAAGCACTAAGAGGAAACTTGAGCGTTCCGGGGGGAGATATTGGGCCGCAAGCTCCGAAATCATCCCCGCATTGAGAGATTCATAGAAACTCAACACCGTGCGCGGATTTTGCAAGGAGGAAGGATCAGACTGGGCTTGAGCGAGTTCACGGAGCCAATACTCATTGGTTCGCCGTTGATCCCGCACCTGATTGATGAGAGGGCTCGCCAAGCGCGTGAGCTCCTCCTCGCTCACTCCATCACGCGCCAGCGTGCTGGCCACTTCCCGGCAGGCCGCGACCAAGGCCTCTGCCCCCTCCGGGGCGGTGCTCGCATCCATCATGAGCACTCCGAGGCCCGGAAAGACTCGCGAGGCATCCACTGCAGCACTGGGAGAGTAGGCCGCTCCAAGTCGCTCGCGCACTTCGAGACGCAGCCGATCGTCCACGACCCGCCCGAGGAAACCCAAGGCGCGGCGGCGCGCAGGATCCACGCCGTCGTTGAGCGGGAAGAATAGGAAGAGTTGGGCTTTGCGGTCCGCCGTGGTGATGGTGCGCCGCATCTCGAGGCCGTGCGGCAACTCTGGAACCACGCGGCGCTCGTCGTATGCCCGGGCGCTACGGCGCGCTGGGAGCACGCCGATGGTCCGCGCGGCGGCGGCGATCACTTCCTCAAGATCCAGATCGCCCACCACGGTGAGTTCGAGCGGACCGTCCGCCCAATCCGGCGCGATGCGTGCGCCAACCGCAGCCATGCTGACTTCGGCCATGCTGCTGAAAGGCGGCAGAGGCGTGAACTGCTCAAAGAATGCAAGCCGATAGTCTGCGCTCAAATACTCAGGCAGGAATTCGATCAAGAGCGGCCCGATGGGATTCGAACGCAACGCTTGCTCGATCACCGGCAACTGCTTTTGAAACAACTGCAGCCCTTCAGCGCGCCAACCCGGATGCTGCAAATGCGCACACAGCAACTCCAATTG
>CAZCXL010000147.1:3211-6681 GCA_964502625.1 uncultured Planctomycetales bacterium
ACCTGACGTCCACGGGCCAGCTCCTCCTGGCCGAGAAGACGGACACGGGACCGCACGCCCAGGTGGGGGATCCGCTTTCGCACGACACCTTCATGAGCCGAGGGCGATCCATCGAGACGTGGAGTGCGTGGGTGGCGCCGCTGAAGTTGAAGTGATCCGGCCCGATCGCGGCGTTCCAACCTACTTGCCGGCCGGCGAAAATTCGGCGCATGTCGTCGGAGGAATGCGCTTGCAACCCAGCTTGGTCGAGGCCGAACCCGGAGATCGCGAGAGCCAGTTGATGCTCTTGCTCGTAGCCGAGCAGCCCTTCGGCCACGCGGGCGCTCAGGAGGATTTGGCGCTCCACGAAGTCCGTGCGCTTCACGTTGAGTTGGACGCCGTTCGCGAACTGCACCGTCCAAAAATCCAGGTCCTCGACCTGGGCGCGCACGCTCACCGGCCCCGTGATCGCAGCGTCGGAAGGGTAAGCGAACGCCGCTTGCGCGATGGCCGCGGGTTTCTCCGGCTTGGCGGCGCGGCTGTCCTCGTAGAGCGCGCTCAGCGTCTCGGCATCTTTCTGAAGTGCCACCGGACCAGCGAGGACTAGTGAAGCGTGTCCATCGCGCCACAGACCGCGCAGTGCGTCGCGGCATTGTTCCACCGTGGCGTTTTCGACGTGCTCTCGTAGCAGCGCACGCTCGGCCTCTGCAGTGAGCGGCACAACGCCTTCCTCGACCGCGAGCAAGATCGCCTCGCGCAATATCGCACTGGGCGCGGTCGCCTCTCGCTCGACGGCTTCATCCAGCGCGCGCAACACGTCTGCGCGCACTTCAGCCAGCTCTGCGTCCTGGAATCCCCAATTCAATGCCGTGCGCAAGTCCAAGTGCGCCGCGCGAAAGGCCGGCTCCCATTGATCCGGCGCCGCGATCACGTCGAGCTGTCCGCCTTCCCATACCTCGAGCCCCTCCACCGAGGAAACGCTCGCCGCCAAGTAGGGTGTTTCCGGCGCTTTCACCTTCTCGCTGAAGCGCAGGTTCAACATGCCGAGCGCCATGCTCTCCAGAATCTCGCGCACGCGGTCCTCCGCGTTGTCCGGACTCCGGCGATAAGGCCGCAGGGAGGAGAGCGTGATGCGCGCCTGGGGCAAGTCGGCTTCATGGACCGCAATGAACCACTCCGCATCCGCGGCATCGCCGGGGCCGGGCTCCAATCGAGGAGCGGCTTGGGGTACGACAAGACCAGCAAAGGCCGCGCGCGCCAGAGGCTCCGGATCGAGGTCACGCAGATCTCCGACGATGACCAAGGTCATGTGTTCGGGGCGATACCAACGCTCGTAGAAGGCGCGTACCTTGACCGCATCGAAGGCTTCGCGATCCGCACGCTCGCCGATGGGCAAGCGCTCCGCGATCCGCGCTCCGGCGAATTGTCGCTTCAGAATCGCCAATCCTGCGCGCTGACCCGGCGAGTCGCGCTCACGCTCTTCGCCGTCGATGACGCCCTTCTCCGCCTGCACCTCTGCTTCGGCGATCAGGAGTCCATCCGCGAAGTTGCGCATCACGCGCAGCCCGTCCGCGAGGGAGGCTGCGTCGCGCCCGGGCAAGTCGAGTTTGTAAACCGTCTCCGAGAAGCCGGTATGCGCGTTCGTGTCCGCGCCGAAACTCATGCCATGCCCCTGGAACCATTCGATCAGGGTGCCGGCTGGAAAGTCGCGCAGCCCGTTGAAGGCCATGTGCTCGAGGAAGTGTGCGATGCCGCGCTCTCCCACTTCTTCCGCCAGGCTGCCTGCGTCAACGTGCAGACGCACATAGACCCGGTCGTGGGGCTCGGAGTGATCGGCCCACACCAAGCGCATCCCCCCCTCGAGGGAAGTCCAGTGAATGCGCGGATCGGGCTCCAGCAGCGAACTCTCGTGCCGCCAAGGCCGCTCGACTCCAGAAGCCAGAGCCGGCTCTTGAGCGGGGAGCGCAGAAACCAGGCCCAAGCAGGCCAGGCTGATCATCCATTGCCACGCACGCATGCGTGGAAAGTTTAAATCGGCGCTGAGTTCGCCGCGGGGTGTAGACGGCCGCGACCGTCCCGCTTGGCGCGGTAGAGCGCAGTGTCAGCGGCGGCCAGCAGATCTTCGAATCGCTCCACGTGGACTGCCGGATAGACGGCGAGGCCGACCGAGACACCCGGTGGCCGCTCGAGCGGAGGCAATACGTCGCGGATGTGGGATTCGACGGTCTCGCGCAGGCGCTGAGTGAGAGCGAGCGCACCAGCTCCATCGGTATGGGTCATGAGCAGCGCGAATTCATCGCCGCCGAGCCGAGCCACCAGGTCTGATTGGCGCACGGATGAGTGCAAATAACTCGCGAACACCTGCAGCAAGCGGTCGCCGGCGGCATGTCCGAGTGAATCATTCACTTCTTTGAACCAATCCAGGTCGAAGAGCGCGACCGCGAGCGGGTAGCCATAGCGCTGCGCGCGCGCGAACTCTTGCGCAGAGAAGCGCTCGAAGGCGCGCCGGTTCAGGACTCCGGTCAGCGCATCGCGCAAGGCGATTTCCTCGACACGGCGCCACACTTCGTCTGCCGCTCCGATCTGTCGCGTACGCTCCAACGTGGCGCGCAGCGGCTGCACCAGGGCTTGAATGGGCGCACCGACTGCGTCGAAAACCGGAACCTGAGCGGCGGCTTCCTGCAAGACCGTGAGGTATTCACGCACCGAAGCATCCGTGGGGTCGCCCAGGAGGATCAGTGCGTCTGCCTCACCTGAGGCGAGCGCGCGCAGCAGATCCTCGCGGTGCCGCACAGGGCGGCAAACGCAGCGGAGTCCTTCGGTACGCAAAAGGTCGAGGAGACCTGCGCATTCCTTCGGTCCCCCGCCGAGCGCGAGGAGTCGCAACATACTCCGGGGAGTGGATTGCACCTCTCCGCTCGATCCACGCAGATCAAGACCCGCGAAGAGGTCGGCAAAGTGGCGAGAGGCCTTGCGCACGGCGCGAAACGGACGATGCAGATCCTCCGGCAAGCGCGCAAGCGCCTCGTCTTCCAGCGCGGCGCACCAACGCAAGGCGCCAAGCGGATACTCAAGGTCGCCGAGCGTCGCGCCGAGGAGGTCGAGCAACAACGCGTTGCGGTCTCCTCGTGACCGTTCTTCCGCCTCTGCGGCGGGTTGAGTCCAATCGCTCAGTTGCGCGACGAAGAAGGATTCACCGTTGCGATCCGACCAGCGGGAGACGCGGAGCCGCGCAGGAATCTCGCCACCCGTGTGAGTGCGCAGGCGCAACCGGAGGTCCACGCCGCTCGGACTCGCGGCCCGCGCGAGCAGATCATCCAACAAGTGGCCTTGTTCGACATGCGCGCGAATGAGCGCGGCTAGATCTTCTCCGCGCGGCTCAGTTGCGCAGCCCAGCCAAGCGCATGCCTCGGAGTTCGCGAACACCAAACCACCGCGCTCATCGGCGAGCAATACCGGCTCCGGAAGCGCGTCCCAGAGTTGGAGCACGG
>CAZCXL010000148.1:0-6501 GCA_964502625.1 uncultured Planctomycetales bacterium
GATCCATCAGATCCACCACTCGCCGCAGCGCATCGAAATCATCACCAGTTTCTACAAGCACCCGCTGGAGATCGCACTCAACGGCCTGCTGTCCAGCGCGATCTGTTACTTCGTGGTCGGGCTCGGTCCCGCCGCCACCGTGCAGGCGGTGCTGCTCACCGGTCTCGCCGAACTCTTTTATCACTGGAACGTGCGCACTCCCTACTGGCTCGGCTTCCTGGTGCAGCGTCCGGAGAGCCACTGCGTGCACCACCAGCACGGCCGACATCGAGACAACTACTCCGACCTCCCCCTGTGGGACATCCTCTTCGGCACCTTTCACAATCCGCGCCGCTGGGAATCCACCTGCGGTTTCCAGCCCGAGCATGAAGCCCGCCTCGGCGCGATGCTCGCAGGGAAAGTGATGAATGAATGATTCCCGCGCGCGCACGGTGGCGCTCTGGGTGCTCTTGATCTGCGGCCTGGCGCAAATGCTGGCCGATGTCCTCGGCCTGCGCGAGGTGAAGGCCATGGCCGCAGCCACCTTGATTTCCCCCGCACCGAAAGTGTTCAGCGCGGCGCGCGGCTTCGAGACTTTCTCTGCGCGCTATTTCCTCGAATGGGAAGGCCCGCGGAACACGATGGGCCGGCTGGAGTTCGACCACACCTTGTATCTGCGCTTGCAGGGCCCCTATCTGCGCCGCAACGTGTACGGTGCCGCCTTCGCTTACGGCCCGGTGCTTGCCGCCGATCCCGCAGGTGAACGCATGCTCGTGCAACTCGCGCAGTACGCCTTCGGCGGCGAAGCGCCGTTGTTGCAGGAACTCGGCGTCCGCGACGAAGTGCGCGGCTTTCTGTGGCTGCGCTGTGAGCCTGCCACAGACACGCCCGAGCTGGGACTGCCTTGGGTCTTCCTCCGTTACCCAATCCCGATCGCTCAGTGAACTTCCCGGCCCTTGCCAACGGATGGACCAGCCGTCAGTACGCCGGGCTGCGCGTGGCTTTCGGCCTGTGGCTCGCGCTCCATTTCCTGCGGCTGCTGCCGTGGTCTGCGGAACTCTTCTCCAACGCCGGCGTGCTGGCCGACGCCTCGGCGAGTCCCTATCTCCGCCTCTTTCCGAATCTCTTCGCCATCTCCGACGCGCCCGCCTTCGTCCGCGCCATGCACCTTGCCGCAGTGGCCGCGGGACTCTTGCTGGCCCTCGGCCGCTTCGACCGCACTGCCGCCATCTTTCTCTGGTACGTGCTCGCGTGCCAGTTCGGACGCAATCCGCTCACTCTCAATCCTTCCCTCCCGTTCCTTGGGTTGCTGCTTTGGATGCACGCGCTCCTGCCACGCGCGCGCGGTAACCCCGCCTG
Source organism: uncultured Planctomycetales bacterium (assembly GCA_964502625.1). Lineage (GTDB taxonomy): Bacteria > Planctomycetota > UBA1135 > UBA1135 > UBA1135 > JAQBVK01. The sequence continues at coordinate 1,339 of CAZCXL010000148.1, forward strand.
GCGCTTCGACTCGCGCTGTTTCGCCTTGCTCTGGATTCTGATGGCCGTGGGCTACAGCTACAGCGGCTGGACCAAACTCATCAGTCCTTCTTGGGCTGACGGCAGCGCCCTTGCGCGCGTGCTGCACAATCCGCTCGCGCGGGAATCGGACTTACGGGCAGGTCTACTCGCTGCGCCGGAGTGGATGTTGCACGGAGTCACCTGGGGCGCACTCGCGCTCGAATTGGCGTTCGCGCCGCTGGCCTGTTTCCGCCTGTTACGCCCCTGGGTGTGGCTGGCGATGGTGCTGATGCACCTCAGCCTCTTCGTGCTGGTGGACTTTGCCGACCTCACGGCCGGCATGCTCTTCCTCCACGCCTATACCTTCGATCCGGCTTGGCTTAAATTTCGCGGCGCAAGCTCGTCGAGCAATCCCGGAAAGCCGGCGGTCTGGTGAAGCTTTTCGCGGTAGACCGGAATCTCCATCAGACCTGCGTGCAACTCTTTGAGCCGGAAGCACGGCACGGACGGGAACATGTGGTGCGCCTGGTGGTAGCCGATTCCGTGCGGCCAGAACGTGGTGCGCTCCCAGAAACCCGTCACCATGGTGCGACCAGCGTTCAGCTCATGCTCGTTCTCGACGTTCAAGTGCTCGCCGGCGGAGCGCATGCGCAAGCACAAGGAGAGCATCGTGAACCAGGCCACGAACCACAGGATGGCGGCCCGCCACACAATGTGCCACGGCAAGAGGACGGCGAGTGCGACGCCGACCGCGATCACGAACAGCACGCGCGCACGCTCTTGCCCAGTCAAGGCTTGGTCGTCCTTGCGTGCTTTGCCCAGCAACCAGGAACGCCAGCCGCGGCCTACGCCGAAGGGTGAGTAGCCACGACGGCCCTTCCAGGCTTGCCGGATGTGCAGCAGGGTGAGGTCGCGGAAAATGATTCCCAAGAAGCGCTTGCGCGGCATGGGGAACACAAAGTCCGAATCACCTTGGTGGGCGGTGTAGTCCGGATCCTTCTGGGTGTTGAGATACCAGTGGTGCTGCAGGTGCAACTCGCGGAAGGCCTTCAGCGAGATGCCCGCCGGCAGGCAGCAGAACACGTCCGTCACGGTGTCGTTCCACCAGCGGCTCTTGAAGAGCCGGTAGTGCGAGGCGTCGTGGGTCAGGATCGCCATCGCGTGCTGGCGCGCGCCGATCAGCCAGATGGCGGGAATGTAGAGCGCCCAGTGGTCCACATAGATGGTGACCGCGATCGTGCCGAGCATGATCCCCCAGTTGAAGAGAATGTTGAACCAACTGCGGGCTGCGCTCAGGCCGGAAAGCGACTTCACCAGCGGTCCTACTTGCCTGCGGTCCAGCAATTGCTTGCTCGGACCGGGACGCAAGGCGAACTCCACTTCCGCGTAGGAAGATGCTTCGCTGGCTGGCTGCGCGGTACTCATGGTCTCAATCCGATCCTGTATTTTAGCCCTTGGAGCGCTCCGCGTTCAAGAAAGCGCTTCCCCGCCTCCTGACGCGGGCGAAATGGCGATTTCACGGAGGGGGCACTCCAATATTTTGCGCTGATTTTGGTTAATCTGGACGGTCCTTGGGCATCTTGTCCTCCGTGCTGGCCTCCGTCCTGGCCCTGCTGCCTGGTCCGAGCCAAATTGCTCCGGCTCAGGCGCCTGCGGCGACTGCGCACGCAGCGCCTTCTCAGCAGGACTTGGCGCAGCTCGCCGCGCGCTACGGCGATCGCTGGACTCCAGAAGCGCGCGCCTACCTGCTGGCCGGACCGTCGGTGGTCTCGGTGCAAGGCTTCCGCAAACGGATGAGCGCCTTAGGTGGCTTCGCCGGCCGTGGCAACCAGTTGATCAGTCAAGGCACGGGCGTGATCATCGACTCGGAAGGATTCGTGCTCACCAACGCGCACGTGGTCGCGCCGGATGAACATGAGGCGGACGATCAACTCGCCTGTCGAATTTCTTTCTCTCCGGATTTCGGCGGTGCCTCCTACGATGCGCAGTTTCTCGCCTTGGACCGTGAATGGGATTTGGCGCTTCTGAAAATTCGGAGCGATGACGTCTTTGCCGCCCTGCCCTTGGTGGCGCAAGACGACCTCCTCATCGGGGAGCGGGTGATCGCCTTGGGCGCGCCGCTTGGATCTTCGCTCTCGCTCACGACGGGCGTCCTGTCCGGGACCGGGCGCGACATCTTGGTGCGCGGGGTTCAGGAAGTGCACAAACTCTCCGGCGTGCTCCAAACTGACGCCGCCATCAACCCTGGCAACTCAGGAGGCCCGCTACTCAACACCTTGGGGCAGTTGATTGGCATCAACAGCGCGACACTGACCGGAGCGGAAGGCATTTCCTACGCCATTCCCGCAGCGCGTGTGCGCCAGATCCTGGAGACCCGGCTCTACAACCTGCACGTCTGGCTCGGTTTGGGTCTGGTGCAGGGCTCGCTCACTGTGGAGCGTGTGCATCCACGCGGCCCCGCGGCGGTGGGCGGTCTGCGCGCAGCAGATCTCCTCACCAGTCTCGACGGCGCGCCGGTTTCGAGCTCGCCTGACCTCCAACGCCGACTCATCTTGCGCCACGCCGGCGACACTGTGCGCTTGGGTTACGCGCGTGCCGATGGAAGCGTCGGCAGCGCCTCGGTCATTCTCGCCGAGGAGGATATGCGCTGGACCCTTGGGGTTCTCGGCTTCACTTTGCTGGAAGACCAACTCAAGATTCCGGTTCCCGAGAGCCGGCTCGACAAGATTCTCAACATCCTGCGCGTGGATCAGGTTTTCCCGGGCAGCGGGGCGGAATCACTGGGCCTCGTTTCAGGAGACACGCTCGTGGCCGTGCGCCTCGTGAACGGCAGCAACGGCGATGGCTGGGTGCCGATCAGTAGTCGCGCACAATTGCTCGAACTGATGCGCGGCGGACAACTCGACTTCGATGGCCTCAATCTCTGGTGGCTGAAGTCGGATGGCTCCTCACTGAAGGGACGTCTGACCTTCGACGATCCCTATCTGCGCACCGAAGCCTCCTAGATCTCGGCAAGCGTTGCGCGCAGGCCGTCCGCAAGGTTGATTGCGGCGTGCCAACCGATCAGGGCCTCGGCGCGCGCGCAGTCCGAGCGTGAATGCCGCACGTCGCCGGCGCGCGTGGGCGCGAAGTTGGGTTCGGGGGCCGGCTGACGTCCGGCGGCGGCGCACACCAGATCCCACAACTCGCGCACGCTGCGGCTTTCGCCGCGGCCCACGTTGAGCACCGGCGCCGGATCGGGATTCCGCAGTGGCATGCACTCGGCGGCCAGGAGATTTGCGCGTACCACGTCCGTGACGTGCACCAGGTCGCGCGTCTGACCGCCGTCGCCATGAATCGTGGCGGCGCGGCCCGCGCGCGCCTCGCGCGCGAAGATCGAGATCACGCCGCTATAGGGAGAGGAAGGGTCTTGGCGAGGACCATAGACGTTGAAGTAGCGCAAACAGGCGCCTGCAGGGCCTCCGGCGCGCGCGGTGGCGCGCACGGCCTGTTCCCCCATCCATTTGTGCGTCGCGTAAGGCGAGCGCGGATCGGGCTCCTGATCTTCGCGCTTGGGTTGCTCCGGCCGCTCGCCGTAAATGGCGCTGCTGGACGAGAACACGAAGGCGCGCGTTCCGGCGCCGGAGGCCGCCTCCAACAGTGCGAGCGTGGTGCCGTGATTGGCGCGCAGCGCCGCCTGCGGATGCGCGACGCTCCACGGCACGCTCGGCCGGGCCGCAAAATGAAAGATGCGTTCGACGCCGATGCAGGCTTTGCGCGCCGTGTCGGGATCGGCGGCGTCACCCTCCATGACTTCGAGCCGGACGTTGGCGAGCGCAGTTTCTAGATTGGCGCGATGTCCGGTCGAGAGATCGTCCAGGACCCGCACTCGACGGCCCTGTGCGAGCAGCGCGTCCACCAGGTGGGAGCCAATGAAGCCCGCGCCTCCGGCCACGAGGTCAAGGCCGTTCATCCGACTTTCTGCATCACGCCGTGCGTCGCGTGCAGTTGCAGCAACCAGGCCGCAGCGCGCTGCACTCCTTCCGCGAAATCCACGTGCGGTTCCCAGGTCAACTCAGTTCGGGCGCGTTCGATGGAAGCCCAGGTCTGCGGCACGTCTCCGGGTGGAGGCGGAACACGCTTGGCGTGGACTGGGCAGTCGAGTGCCGCTGCAAGTTGACTCAGCATCGAATCCAGACGCACCGGACTTCCGCCGCCGATGTTGAAGGTGCGCATGCCTCGCGGCCTGCCGAGGGCGCGGAAGAATCCATCCACCACGTCATCCACGTAGGTGTAGTCGCGCACCGTCTCGCCACCGCCGTAGATCTCGACCTGTTCGCCGCGGAGCAAGCGTTCGGCGAAGCGCGGAATCGCCATGTCCGGGCGCTGGCGCGGTCCATAGACGGTGAACAGGCGCAGCATGGAAATCTCTCTTCCCGTCGCCGCATGATGCCGTTCGAGCACGCGCTCACACTCTTGCTTGGTGGCGGCGTAGGGAGAAAGCGGCGCGCCGTGCGGCTGATCTTCTTCGAAAATGCCGTCTTCGGCGCCGTACACGCTGGAAGAAGAAGCGAAGACCACGCGGGTTGCGTGGCCGCGCGCGTCGAGAGCCGCGAGCAAGCTGCGCGTGCCGCCGACGTTCAGATCCGCGTAAAGCTCGGGATTCTCCAACGAGGCGCGCACTCCGGCGCGGGCTGCAAGATGCGCGACGGCGTCGAAGGGGCCATGCTCCGCGAGCGCGCGTTCCAGGGCCGGACGGTCGCGGAGATCGAGTTGCAGCAAACGGAATCCGGGCTGGCTTTGCGCGGTTTGCAGGTGAGCGCGCTTCTGTTCCGCGGGATAGTAAGGATCGAAACTGTCCACCCCGACGACTTCCACTCCTTCGCGCAGCAGGCGCTCTGCCAAGTGGGAACCGATGAACCCCGCCGTGCCGGTCAAGAGCACGCGGCGCAGGGCTAAGGGATGTGCAAGATTCACGCTTTACTCCACAGTGACGGATTTGGCGAGATTGCGCGGCTGGTCGATGTCGCGCCCCAGCAGAAGCGCAGTGTAGTAGGCGAGGAACTGCAAAGGCACTACCGTAACGAGCGGCGCCAGCAATTCCGGCACGGCCGGTACCGGGAGGAGGAAGTCGGCGGAAGCAGCGGCCTTGGCGTCCCCGCTCGCGGCGACGGGCACCGTCGG
>CAZCXL010000149.1:0-6494 GCA_964502625.1 uncultured Planctomycetales bacterium
GAAGACTTTCAAGCTGAAGTTCGGTCACCGCGGCGCGAACCAACCAGTGCGGAACGAACGCACGAAGCAAATCGAGATCACCACGCAAAACCACGGGTTCTCGGTCGATCCAGGCACGCTGCCGTCGAACGTAATCCCGACGCACATCAACCTGAACGACCACACGCTGGAGGGACTGAAGCACACGACGCTCCCGGTGTTCAGCGTGCAATACCATCCAGAAGCCGGGCCGGGTCCGCACGATCCGCGGCATCTGTTCGAACGCTTTCGCGCGCTGGCGCTGAGCCGCGCGCCCGCGGTCTGCTAGCGCACGGATTCTGAGGCCAGCTGCCGGAGCAGCGCCACGGAACGATGGGATCCTTCGTAACTCTGCACAGCCGGCGGGGTTCCAGGAGATAAGGTGATCCCAGGCATGCTCGCACTCCTCCTCCCGCTCTTGACCGCTGCGGCGGTGCCCGCGTTCCAGGAACCTCCGCCGCCGCCGGTTGAAGAGGCGACAGACATCACTCCGGCCGAAGCCGCAGCAGCAATCGCGGAGGCGCTCAAGGGCAAAGACTCGGCCTTGGCTGAGGGTGTGATTCGCAAACACGGCCAGATCGCAGACGCCGTCGTTGTGAAAGAAGTCGGCGCTGGACTCAAGCATGCCGAGACTCCCGTGCGACTGGCCGCCGTCGAGGCGCTGCGCTTCAACGGGAATGCCGAAGCCCTGGAATTGCTGCTCAAGCAGAAGAGCAACAAGAAGTTGCTCGACGATCCGATCACCGCCGAGGCCTTTGCCTACGCCCTCGGCCAGAAGCGCGACAAGCGCGCGATTCCGCTGCTCAAGGACGGACTCACCGCCACCGGCAACACCCACAACAAGGTGATGAGCGCGAAGCTTTACGCGCTGGGACGCATCCGCGAGAAAGAGTCCTGTGAAGAATTGATGAGTTTCTTGAATTCGGCGGCACTCAAGGCCGACAAGTACATCGGCGAAGTGCGCGCCTCGATGACCGTGTTGACTGGCGTGGACGTCGGCAAGGGCAGGAACGACTGGCTGGACTGGTGGCGGGACAACAAGGCCAAACTCAAGATCGTGGCCGAGGAGCCGCCCTTGCCGGAAGGTCTGGGCGCGCTGAACTGGAAGCGGATGTGGGCCACGCCCGAGGAGATCGAGGCGTGGAAGAAGGAGCGCCGCGGCGCCGACTCCGGCGAGAAAGGCGGAAAGTAGCGCCTACTGCAGTTTCGACGGCGTGCGCAGCGATCGGAGCAACTCCATGATCCGCGGCGGCTGGCCGGTGCGCAGAATGCCGATCCGGAAGATCTTGCCCGAGAGCCACAGCATGCTGATCGCAGTGACCGCCATCAGGATGCCGGTGCCCCAGAGTTCGAACGCCGGCGGATCCGCGGCGGCGCGGTTCATCATCACGAAGGGCGTGTAGATCGGGATCCACGACATCACCGTCGCGAGCGTGCCGTTCGGCTCTTGGGCGACGAAGACCATCGTGAAGAGCGGCACCATCAACAGCACCACGGCGCTGCCCACGAAGTTCTGCGCTTCTTTGACCGTGCTGCAGAGGCTGCCGACCGCGAGGAAGATGCCCGCGAAGATCAGGTAGCCGCCAATGAAGTAGAAGGCGAAGAGCGGCAGCAGGCCCGAGGAGCGGATCACGTCCAGCAGCGGTCCTGCCCATTCGACGCCAGGCCCTGCGAACCACATCAACACTCCGAGCAACGACAACACCCAGGCGCCCAGCATGGTCAGACCCACGCCGGCGATGCCCATCAATTTGCCCATCATGATCTCGCCCGGCGTGGCGGAGGACACCAGCACCTCGATGATGCGGTTCGATTTTTCTTCGACCGTGTTATTGAGCAGCATCACCACGGTGTTGAAGATCGCAATGAAGAGCAAGTAGACGAAGCCGACCGGCGCCCACTTGCGCAGGGTGTCGGCGATGCTGACTCGCTCGTCGCCTTCCGCCTTGGTCGGGTCGAAGGTGGCGAACTGGATGCGGGTTTTCTGGACTTCCTTGACCGTGCTCTCGTCCACGCCGCGCCGCTGGAACTCGCGGGCGCGCACTTCGCCGTCCAGCGCCGACTGCACCTCTTCGCGGAAATCTTGGTCGGTGAGGTTCGAAGACCAGAACTGCACGCCGTCTGCGCCGTGTTGCTGGTTCTGGGTGGCCGCCGCCATGTCGGAGGGACGCTTCAGGCGCTTCGCGGCATCCGTCGGAATCACGACGAGCGCGAACAGACCGCGGTCACTGCCCGGCAAAGTGTCTCCTGAAAGATAGGGCTTCAGCGCTTTGGCGATCTCGGCGACGGAAGCCTTGGGATCCACGCCATCCGGCAGCGGCATGCGCTCGTAGTCCCGGCGCGGTGCGCTGAACTCGGGCGCATCCGGCTTCATGCCCGCCCGGAGGACGGATTCGAAGGCCCGCAGGGCCTGTGGATTGCTCAAGGCCTCTCCCACTTCGCCTTGGCCGACCATGGATTCGAATTGCTGAATCGGATCTTGGGTCGGATCGAAGTTGCCGAGCTGATCTGCAGGGAGTTGGGTCCAGTCCACGTCTGGGGCGGCGCCCGCCTTCGCCGGATCAGCCCAGGTCTGCGCGTGCTTGAGCATGGCACCCGCGAGTTTGCGCCCATGCGCACGATCGAGTCCCTTCAGCACCGCGCCTTCAAACTCTCCGCTCTGATCCACCAGCACGAAGTGGCGCACCGGCTTGGCCTTGTCCTGCAGTAACTCCGGGACCTTCACCGAGGCGACCAGCAGAATCGGGAACATCAGCAAGTTGACCCAGAAGCCCTTGGTGCGGGCGTTCTCGGCGTATTCGCGGGAGGCTACGAGGAAAGCGTTTCTCATCGGAAAGCGGCGACCTTGGCTCCTTCGCCGACGAGGTGCAGAAAGACCTCGTGTAGCGTGGGCTCATGATGTTCGAAGGAATCGAGTTCGACGCCTTGGCGGAAACAGTGACGCAGCAACTCTTGCGGGTGCGCGCCTTCCACCATGGTGAGATCAAAGCGCGGCGCTTCGCCAGGTTCGCCGACCGGCTCGACGCTGGCGACGCCGGGCAGGCGTTCCAACACTTCCCGCGGCGGTCCTGCCAGACGCACGCGGCGCGGAATTAGGGCGCGCGCCTCGGGAATGGTGCCATCGAAGATCTTGCGCGCGCGCGCGATCAGCAAGATGCGATCACACATGCGCTCGGCGTGCGACATGACGTGGGTCGAGAAGACCACCGTGCTGCCCTGCTCGCGCAAGTCGCGAATCACGCCCTCGAGCACTTGCTGGTTGGCCGGATCCAGACCGCTGAAAGGCTCGTCCAGGATCACAAACTCCGGACGGTGCGCAATGGAGGCGAGCACCTGCACCTTCTGGCCCATGCCTTTGGAGAGAGTCTCACACTTCGCGTCCGAGAAATCCTTCAACCCGTACTTCTCGAGCAACTCATACGCGCGCCGCTTGGCTTCCTTCGCCGCGATGCCCTTGAGTTGCGCGAAGTAGGCCACGATCGCCCAGGCCTTCATCTTCTTGTAGAGGCCCTTCTCTTCCGGCAAATAGCCGATGCGGTTGCGCACCTTCAACGCCGAGTCGGCGCCGAGCACCGTGATGGAGCCGCGGGTCGGCTTCACGATGTCCAAGATCATGCGGATCGTGGTGGTCTTGCCTGCGCCGTTGGGGCCGAGGAAACCGTAGATGCTGCCCCGGGGCACCACGAGGTCCACACCGTCCACCGCGGTGAAGTCACCGTACTTCTTGGTGACGCTCTGGAGAACGACGGCGGATTCGGCAGCGCTCATCGGCAAACCTCGGCAGATTCCAGCGAAGGCAGCCTGGGCAGCGCGGCGGAGCAGGCTTGCTCGACGTCGGCCACTCGTTTGGGAATCGCGGCGGTCAGAACTTCCGGCGCGCCGCCGGTCACGTGGACGTCGTCTTCGATGCGCACGGCGAGGCCGCGGAATTCCGCGGGCACGGAATCATCGTCGGGTTGGAAGTAGAGGCCAGGTTCCACGGTCAGAACCATACCGGGTTGCAGCGGTCGTGAGACGCCGTCGGTGCGGTAACGGCCGGCGTCGTGCACGTCGAGACCGAGCCAGTGCGAAGTGTTGTGCATGTACCAGCGGCGGTAGGCCTTGGTTTCCTTGCACTCCTGCCAGGAGCCTTTGAAGAGGCCAAGACCACAGACGCCGCGGCAGAGTTCGTCCACCGTGGCTTCGTGAACTTGCTCAAACGGCACGCCCGCCTTGCAGAGCGCAGTGGAAGCGAGTTGCGCGGCAAGCACGACTTCGTATACGGCGCGCTGCGTCGTCCGATAGGCTCCATCCACAGGAATGGTGCGCGTTACGTCGCCGGCGAAAGAGCCATATTCGGCGCCCGCGTCAATCAGGAGCAGATCGCCGGCCTGCAGCCGCATGTGATTGGTGTTGTAGTGCAGAATGCAGGCGTTGTTGCCGCCGGCGACGATCGCCGGATAAGACCAGCCGCCGCCGTCGCCGCCGTGGCGGCGAAAGGTGTAGCTGAGCAACGCCTCGATCTCCCACTCGCCGACGCCCGGCGCTGCGGCTGCCATCGCGAGGAGGTGCCCTTGTGCCGTGATGGACGCCGCGTGGCGCATGAGCCCCAACTCTTCTTCGCTCTTGAACAAGCGCAGCTCATCCAGCACCGGACTGGGATCGAGCAACACGTCCGGCGGCTGCACGCCAGAGCGCACGCGCTGTCGCAATTCTTGGAGGGCCGGAAGCACCACGCGGTCGAGTCCGGGATGCGCGGCAAGTTTCACCCACGCGCGGCGTGAACGGGCGAGCGCCAAGGCCGCGGCTCCGGGAAAGTCCGCGTTGTTCCGCGCCGCGCCGAACATGAGACGCTCGCGCGCGCCTTCCGGACCGAGCCTGCGGCCGGTCCAGATCTCACGATCGCGATCACGCGGCTGCACGAAGATCTCGGCTTCCGGCAAGCCTTCGATTCCCTTCGTCAAAATGAGCCATGCATCCGGTTCCGGACACGCCGTGAGGTACCAAAAGCCGGACTCTTGCCGGAACGGGTGCTCCACGTCGTGATTGCGCACCGCCATGCCCGCGCCCGCGAAGAGCGCAATGTCGCCGTCTTGCATGTGCTCCAAGAAGGACGCGCGAGCGCGTACAGCCAATGTTTCGGGACGCGAAAGCGACACGGGGTGATTGTCAGCGCGCCATCGAATCGGGTCAATCACCCTTTCCTTATGGTGAGGCATCTTGTAGACTGTTCCACCCATTTTCGCCGCTGCTGCGCGAAAAATGGAAGGAAAGCCACATGATCACCCTCCTCACTCTCCTCGCTGCCGCTCAGGGCGGCCTCACCTCCGAGTCCCCCACTCCCACCAACCTCGAGCAAGAGCCGAAGGTTTGGTCCGGCAACGTGGATGGAGGCTTGACCATGGTCTCCGGCAACAGTGAATCCACCACGGGTTCCGTGAACGCGAAGGCCTCGCGCACCTGGGGCGCTTGGGCCGCGGGCGTCTACGCCGGTTACACCGGCGTGCGCAGCACCAACGCGGTCACCGGCGACGCCACCACTACTTCGCGCATCATCACCGCCGGCGCCGATGGCCGTCGCTACCTGGATGCCAACAACAACCTGTACGTCTTCGTGAAAGCTGGCGATCGCCGCGATGAGCCGAGCGGTCTCGTCGAGCGCATGGACCTCGGCGGCGGTGTGGGCTACAAGTTCGACCTCTACGAGAACGCCTTCCTCGGCCTCGAAGGCGGCGTGTCTTGGGTCACGGAAGAATTGGTCGGCGTGACGGATGACGAATCCACCGCCGCGGCGCGCGTCAGCTACCTGCTGGAAGCCCCGCTCGTGGAGAACCTGAACGCCTTCGGCAACGGTGAGTATCTGAACGGCGGCGACGTCGAGTCGTTCACCAGCCTCACCGGCCTGCGCTGGAACTTCCGCCCGAAATGGAGCCTGATGGCCTCCATCCAGTTCAACTACGACGGCAGCCCCGCGCCGGGCTTCGAAGACACCGACACGATCTTCGTGCTCGGCATCGGCCTGGAGTTCTAGTCCAAGTCCCGCAAGAGCCGGCCGCGCCCCTCCGCGCGGCCGGCTCTTCGCATTTTGGTGCGCCGTAGACCGCTAGAATGCAGCCTGCATGGCGCTCGATTTAAAAACGGCAGAGGCCCTGACCTCGCCGGAGGCGCGCGAGACCATGGTGCTGTTCCGGAACCTCCCGGACGATCCACTCGCGATCCAACAGTCCTTCCGGGGCATGTTCCCGGAGCGGCTCGCGCGCGCCTTGGGCGAGTTGCACATCCTGCGCATTCGCGCGGTGCAGAAATTCGAGCACGGGCGCGAAATGTTCTTCACCAAGCAGCAGTTGGAGCAGGCTTCGAGTGAGCCCGTGGCGCGCTATCGCGCGGAGCGACTGGCGGCCGCAGGAACCAAGCTCGTGCACGCCCCTTGCTGCGGCATCGGCTCTGACTCGATCGCGCTCGCGCGCGCTGGCATGCAAGTCGAGGCAGCGGACTCT
>CAZCXL010000150.1:0-6464 GCA_964502625.1 uncultured Planctomycetales bacterium
ACGCACCGCCTTCGCCGAAGCGCTGCTCGCGTGGCCAACTGCGCCTGCAACGCTTCCCTTCGCCGGCTTCTCCACGGCTTGGACGGGAATCGGCCAACGCATCGAATCCATTCGCACTGCGGCCACCACGGGCGAAGAATCCTCCGCCATTCTCCAGCTCCTCGAACTCCTCTCGCTCTGCGACGGCTGGAACTTCGAGCTCGCCTTCGGGAACGCGCTGCAGTCCAGTTTGGGTGTGAGCATGGAACGCGGGCTTCGCGATCTGGAGCGTGCCTTGACCCGTGATCCCGCCGACCGCGAATCCTTGAGTCGGCTCGCAAGCATGCAGCCCGCCACGACTGCCTTCGGATTGAGCGCGCGGCATGCCAGCCTGCTCGAGAGTCTGCGCGCGAAGCAGGAGGCGCTTGTTGAAAAAATACTCGGTCGCCGCACGCCCTCGCCCACCAGCGGAAAACTCTTGGAGCATTGGCAAGAACTACGCCGCGCCGAGCGCTGCACTCTGGTGCCCGGGACGAGCGCAGCGACGACTGCACGCACTTCGCTCGAGACGGATGCGGAGCGCGGACCTGCATTGACCGCCGAGGCGGAGAAATCCCTCGCGAAGGAACTACGCGAGGTCGAGCAATTGCTGCGTCGCGAAAAGTTCAAGGAATCCAGCGCGCGCCTCGCCGCGCTCGACGCCGAGCATCCGGAGTGTCCCTCGAAGTTCACCCTGCGAGAGATGCAGGCGCGCAGTAATCCCTAATTCGCAGCGAGCTCAACCTGCAGCCGCTTGCGCGGGTAACTCACGCACCGCCGGGCGCGCAGGCACCACTGCCGGCTGGGCGGCGGCCCGATCCAGCGCCGCATCCACCAGACGGTTGCACAACTCCGTGAAGGAAATGCCGTTGTGCTCGAGCAAGCGCGGATACATGGAGATGCTCGTGAAGCCGGGCAGAGCATTGACTTCATTCAGATAAACGCGGCCGCTCTTGCCGTCCACCAAGAAGTCCACGCGCGCCAGTCCATGCAGTCGCAGCGCCCGGAAGGAAAGCAGCGACAAGTCGCGCAAATGCTCAGCAAAGCGCGGCGCGAGACCCGCCGCCGGTACGAGCAGCTCTGCCGAATCGTTCTCGTTCTTGTTCGCGTAGTCGTACCAGCCGGATCCGTTGGCGGAAACGCGAATCTCACCGGGCATGCTCACCACCGGCGACTCTCCCTCGAGAACCGCAACTTCCAGTTCGCGCGGGGACTCGACCGCAGATTCGACCAGCGCGTAGCAGCCGTGGCGGAAAGCCTCGTCCAGGCTGGCGCGCAACTCCGCCGCAGTGGCCGCGCGCGAGATGCCGACGCTGGAGCCCAAACGGGCTGGTTTCACGAAGCAGGGCAAGCCGCGCTCACGGATGAGGCGGGCGATCCAGTCGTCGGAGTTGCGCTCCCAATCCGCGCGCTCGAGATCGGTCCAGGGCACCACTGGCACGCCATGACTGCGCAGCACGTGCTTGGTCAGACTCTTGTCCATGGAGAGCGCTGCGCCCGTACAGTCGCTGCCCACGAAGGGAACGCCGAGCAACTCCAACCAGCCCTGCAAAGTCCCATCTTCGCCGCACGGTCCGTGCAGAACCGGAAACACGCAATCCATTCCCGGCGGCAGGTAAGGCGGTCCGCCCACCTCATCCGGCACCGAGCCTGCGAGCAGCGCATGGCTGCCCGGTTGCGAGAGCCAGCGGCCATCGCGCGTGATCCCGATCAACCGCACGCGATAGCGCGTGGGATCCAGATGGTCCACCACGGCGCGCGCGGAGCGGAGGCTGATCTCATGCTCCTCGGATCGGCCGCCGAACAGGACCGCCAACTGCAAGGGTCTACGCAAGGGGGACACGCTGCTCAAGTTAGTGTCGGAGCGTGCGGAATTCACCTAAGCTTCCTACGCAATCCATGGCACGGCGTTTGCGGGAGGCTGCTAACCTGTTGCGCCCATGAAAAAGGAACGCGCGGCCTTGCTGCTGCCCGCGGTCGCGGCGCTCCTGGTCTTCCTGCCGATGCTCACCGGCGGGTTCCTCTACGACGACCAGGAACTGATCGTCCGCAACCCGCGGATCGGGGAGTCCAGCTTTCTCGAGGACGCCTTCACCCTGCCCTACTGGGAGGTGGTCAGCCCGCAGCGCACCGCAGCAGGCTTTTACCGACCCTTAGGCGCCTGGCTCTTAGCCGGATACTGGCACGCCTTTGGAGACTGGTCCCCGGGATATCACTTGCTCTCGCTGCTCTTGCACGCCGCCTGCGCGGCTGCACTCGCAGCGCTGGCGCTCGCGCTCGGCCTGTCCACGAGGCTTGCCTGCTTGGCGGGCATTTTCTTCGCGCTGCATGGTGGCCACGTCGAGGCCGTCGCGTGGATTTCCTCCGCGCCCGACTTGCTGGCGACTCTCCTGGCGCTGCTCGGCCTCACCGCACTCGCGCGCGGGCGCCTGCTCGGCGCGGCGCTTTGCCTCACGGCAGCCATGCTGTCGAAAGAAGCAGCGATCGGAGCATGGCTGCTCGCTCTGGGTTGGATCGCGTTGCGCCCACCGGCCTCACTGCCGCGCGCGCGCGCCTTCCTGGCGCTCACGCTGGTAGGCGCCACAGTGTGGGCGCTGCGCGCGAACGCCTTCGATTCCCTATTCGCAGGTTTCGACCGCAAGAACACTTGGCATTACTTACCGCCGCTCGAAGAGTGGGGACTCTCCTTCTCCCTGCTCGGGCGCTATCTCGGCTGGCTGATCTGGCCCTGGCCGCACGTGGTGTTCGATCCACTGCGCGTGGACATCACCTGGACCAGCGCGCAACGACTCGTTCCCGCCTTGCTCGGCGTTGGCGCAGCACTTGCCGCCTTCGCGTTTTGGCTGCGGCGCGGCCCCCGCTCGCTTGTCATACTCGTTGGACTCGGACTCTGCTTTGCAGGACTTGCACCGGTGCTCAACACCCGTGCTCTGGGTCAATATCCCTTTGAGGAGCGTTTCACCTATCTCCCCAGTGCCGGGTTCGCACTGATCGTCGCCGCCAGCGTCCTGTGGCTCGCCGCAAAGCTGCGTCCACGGGAAGATTCCGGGAAATGGGCCATGGTGGGCCTCGGCGGCTTTGCGCTCGTGCACGCCGTGTCCATCCAAACCCAACTTCCGCATTGGAAGGAAGAGGAGGCCTTCTTCACCTGGGCGCGCGAGGTCAGCCCGGATGCAATGACTCCCCACCTCGGCTACGCGCGCCTCATGCTGGAGAAAGCGCAACGCGCGCCTGATGCCTACGAGCGCGAAAAATGGTCAGAGCGCGGCCTGGAGGCCTATCAACGCAGCCTGGAGGCGAACCCTGACCGCGTGTTCGTGTCCTCCATTGAACGCGAGATGGGCAACCTCGGCGTGGCGGACAGCCTCTTCATCGGCGGCGACGTACGCGGAGCGCTCGAGGTGTACCAGCAAGTTGTGAATCATTGGAAAGAGTCTGCCATCGGATGGACGGGTTTGGGCAACTGCACGGGATCGCTCGCGCTCAGAGCTGCAGAAGAACACGACGCGGCGACCTTCCAAGCCAAGTGTCTGGAAGCACTCGGCCACTACGAGCGCGCGCTAGGGTTTGATCCCTCGCTACTCTCCGCGATGAACGGCAAGGCCTTCGTACTCACCTTGCTCGATCGCTTCACGGAAGCGCAGCCGCTCGCCGAGACCTGCTTTGCCGCCGATCCTGCCAACTCAGATTACGCATGGAATCTGCAGGCGGTGTATTCCGCGCTCGGGCGCACCACCTTTGCGCGCCGCACGATCGAAACTTTCCTGGCCGCCGCGCCGAGCCACCCCATGCGCAATCTTTTCCTGCAGCGGCTCGCCGAAATTGAGGCGATGCGGGCGGGCTCCGGCGGAGGCGCGCCGCGGTGAGCAGTCCTCTGCTGCCCGGCAGCCTGTTGATTGCCGCGCCGCCGATGCAGGACACGCACTTCGAAGGCACCGTGGTCCTGCTCTGCGCCCACGAACCCGACGCTTCGGTCGGCCTCGTCCTGAATCGTCCGCTCGAAGTTCCGCTCCGCACGCTGCTCCCGGAGCACGGCCTGAAGGAGGCGGCGGATCTGCCCTTGCTCTGGGGCGGGCCGGTGGGAACGCAGCAATTGATCCTGCTGCATGACTCACCACTCTCCGCACAGGAAGGCCAGCCCGTGAGTCGTGGCATTCATTTCGGCGGCAGCCTCGAGTCGGCGCGCAAACTCGCCGACGCAGGTGGCTGGCTGCGCTTTTTTCTGGGCTACTCGGGTTGGAGCGAGGGTCAGTTGCAGGAAGAAATGAATCAGGGCGCCTGGATGCTGCTGCCTTGCGATCCGGCTGAGGTCTGGACTCTCGATTGGCGCTGGCAATGGGAACGCCTCGTTGCGCGCGCGGCGCCGGATCTCGCTTGGTTGCGCCAGACCGAGCATCCTGAGAGCAACTGAGACGCGCTGCTCTGCCCTAGAATGGAGGGCTCATGCAGGTGCAATCCCTTGCGGACAAGGTTCTGGGCGGCGAGCGGATTTCCGCTGCCGAAGCCCTGTTCCTGCACGAACAGGCGGATTTCAGCACGCTGGCTCTGCTGGCAGACGCGGTGCGCCGGCGGCAGCACCCGGAGCCGGTGGTCACCTACATCGTGGACCGCAACCTGAACCCGACCAACGTCTGCGTGACGGACTGCGGCTTCTGCGCCTTCTACGCCAAACCGCGGGACACCAAGAAGGCTTACGTGCTGGACCGTGAAACGATCTACCGGAAGGTGCAAGAGACCGTAGACGTCGGCGGCGTGCAGATTCTGATGCAGGGCGGCCACCACCCTGACCTCGGCGTCGAGTGGTTTGAGGAGTTGCTCCGCGATTTGAAGGCACGCTGGCCCAAGCTGCATCTGCACGCGATGAGCCCTCCGGAAATCGAACACCTCGGTCGCGTGTCCAAATTGCCCACTCCGGAAGTGCTGCGCCGCCTGCAAGCGGCCGGCATGGATTCGATGCCCGGCGGCGGCGCGGAGATCCTGGTGGATCGGGTTCGGGAAGTGATTGCGCCGCGCAAAACCAGCGCGGACGCTTGGCTGCGCATCATGGAGGAGGCTCACGCCCTGGGCATGCGCACCACGGCAACCATGATGTTCGGCCACGTCGAGACCGTCGCGGAGCGCATCGAGCACATGGAGCGGCTGCGCGCGGTGCAAGACCGCACCGGCGGCTTCACCGCCTTCATCTGCTGGACTTTTCAGCCCGGCGAAAACCCGCTCGGCCAGCAGTTGCTCGCTTCCGGTTGGAGCAAGGCCTCGCATGCGCCCTACTTCCGGACCGTCGCCGTGGCTCGGATCTTTCTCGACAACTTCGTGAACCACCAGGCATCCTTCGTCACCCAAGGAAAAGATGCGGCCCAAATGGGATTGCGCATGGGTTGCAACGATTTCGGCAGCGCCATGCTTGAGGAGAACGTGGTCAGCGCCGCAGGCTGTCATCAACTCGTTGCCTTGGAAGACATCGAAACCACCATCCGTGCGGCGGGTTTCGTACCCCGTCAGCGCAATCAGCGCTATGAAATCGTGGATCCGCGCGGCCCGCACCCCTTGGCTCATGAACTGGAAACCTGCGGCGCTGCAGCCACTGGCCAAGGGCGTCGGCACGCCGAGGCGGTCTCGGCATGAGTTCGCGCGCAAGCCTGACTCTGATCGGCGCGACACTCTTCGCCGCCGTGAGCTGCGCCACTCCTGAGGAGCACGTCTCCGCGGCCGATGCCGAGGTCTACGCACTGCTCGACGAGCGCCGCGCCGAAATGTTCGCGCGGCCGGCCGGCTTCAGCATCGAACCCGCGGCCGAGCGGCTGCGACACCAATTGCTAGAGAATCCGGACGCCAACTCCGCACCGGTGGATTTGGTGGCTTGCCTTGAGATCGTCGCCGGCAACAGCCGCGACTATCAAGAGCGCAAGGAGCGGCTGTATCGCGCAGCGCTCGACCTCACGCTGGAGCGTTGGCGCTTCTCCAGCCGCTTCAGCCTCGACGGTTCGGTGGGCGTCACGGGCAATGGCAGCGACTCCAACCAAGCCAGCGCCGACGCGAACCTCGGCATGGATCGCCTGCTGGGAAGCGGCGCGCGCATCGTCGCGGACATCGGCGGCAGCCTGTTCCGCGCCATCTCCACAGGCGACGGTTGGGATGCGCTCTCCGACCTCTCACTCTCCATCACGCAGCCCTTGCTCAGCGGCGCCGCACGCGAGGTCGTGCTTGAGCCGCTCACGCAGGCGGAACGCGATCTGGTCTACGAAGTGCGCGCTTACGAGCGCTTCCGCCGCACTTTCGCCGTGGACGTCACCAACGAATACTTCGGCATCTTGCTGACGCTGGATTCGATCGCGAACGAGGAAGAAAACTTGGCGGGACTGCGTTTCCTGCAGGAGCGCAACCAAGCCTGGGCGGATGCGGGCAGACTCAACAAGATTCAGCTCGACCAAACCCGGCAAGACGTCCTC
>CAZCXL010000151.1:0-6459 GCA_964502625.1 uncultured Planctomycetales bacterium
CACACGGAGTCACCGCTGCCGCCGCCGCCCGAACCCGCCCAGGGCGAGAGCAACTCACCCACGGAAACCGTGCCGTCGCTGTTCAGGCGCCGTCCCCAGAAGTCATCCGTGAGGTCGCCGTCTTTGACGAATACCGAAGAGCCGGCGCGACCGAGATCGGAACCGGTGGTCGGATTTCCGTAGGGGAAGGGAGGAGTGGTTCCACTGCTCCATTGCGGATCGAGGTTCGCTTGCGAGTCCGAAGGGATGGCCTGGGTGTCCTTTTGGAAATCTTCCGTGCCGTAGCCCGCAGAGGCTGCTGCGGCGTTGGCTGCAACGAGGTTGTCCGCGCTCGTGCCCCGCACGCCGTCTTCCGCGCCATAGGCGGGCGAGTTCGGGTCGGGCTTCCAGAGGATGTCAAACTGAGGATGCCAGGTTCCGATGTGGTCAGGCCCAGCGTTGTCGACACCATTCGGCTTAAATTCATTCGAAAGCGGCCACTGCGCCCAGTAGATGGCCTCGTTGAGCGTGCGCGCAAACCCGCCGCCACCGCCGCCGGCTGCCGCGACACGGAAGGTGTGGATGGCGGCGGCGCTGTAGGCGTAGTAGCCGTCGGCATAGATGCCTTCGCCTCCCTGGCCGCCTGCATGCGGGATGCCGAAGGGACCGTCTCCGGTCTCTGCGCGCGGAGTTTCCGCGGTTCCAACCCAGCACGCGTCTCCGCCCTGGCCGCCGCCGCATTCACCGGTGGCGCCCCCTTCGGGGAATTGCGGGGATTGGAGTGAACTCGGCCATTTGGCATTGTTGCCGTTCAGGTTCAGCTCTCCGCTGATCGTCACCTTGCCGGTGGCATAGATGACGAGCGGCACTCGGCCGCGGCAGCGCAGAACTGCGCCGGCGTTGATCGTGAAATCATTCACGCTCAGCACTCCGCCGTTGAGGTAGTGCTGCTGACCACCGTCGTCCGTGAAGGGTTGAGTGGAGTCGGTGAAGAGCTCGCGATACGGAGAAGTCACGACGAAATCCTTGCCGGTGTAAGTGCCTCCGAACTCGAAGGATGCCGCGATGAATCCATCACCGATCGTGGCGTAAGGCAGCGGCACCGACGCGTCCGCATCCAGGAATGCGCTCGAAGAGAAATCGTCGCGGAACTCGTCCACGGTGGGATCGGTCTCAACCCAACTCGGATCCTCGTAGAGGGCCGTCAGGGTAGGCGTGACGTGCGGGGTCCAGAGCGTGTTCTCGATGTTGGTCAAGCCCACGATGTCCCGGAAAGTGTTGCTCATTTGCAAACGCAAGTTGCGGTTGGGCGGGAGCACGCCGGAAATCACGAACTGCACACGGGCGCCACTTTGCACGCAGTTCTCGATCAGTACCAGTCGGCCGGGAAGAATGTTCGTGGCGGGGTAAATGTCCTCCAGACCGGAGCCGATGACCCCGGAGGAATACAACACGTACAGGCGCTCGGAGTTGAGGTTTTCCGGACGTCCATCAATGGATTGGTTGAACAGGATTTCGATCACCGGGTTCGGCATCGTGAACATGTTCAGACCGCTCGGGAAGGTGACGGAACTGATGAGCGCGGGCCCGGGCGAGAGGTCCAGGAAGAGCGGCTCCGCAGGCGGGCGCGGCGTGATGAACGTGCGCCGCAGAGCCTTCGAGAGCGGGCGGTTCTTGCTGTCGCGCAACAGAGTTCCGTTCGTCGCCTTGCCCGTCGGCATCGTGATCTCGTATTCCACGCCACCAGGTTGAAAGGCGCCGTCAGAGTTCGTGGCATTAGTCGGGCAAGTCGGGCGGAAGATCAGGATCCTGCCGTCCTGACCAGTGGCCACTTCAAAAGTCCCGGTCACCGGCGAGCCGGAATACTGCGGATCGAGCGGCCGAATCTGAATGCTGCCGAAACTGATCGAGCTCGGATCGAGCGGATGGTTGAACTCAATCCGAATCGGACGATTCAACTCCCACACTTGGCCTTCCAGAATGTTCATCCCGAGAACGGTGAACTCTCCAGACGGGTTGTAGGGATTCCCGTTGTCGAGGCCACCGACAGAGGAGGAGCCGCTACCTTTGCAGCCGCCAAGGATTCCGGCGGCAAGGAGGAGGAGGAGGGCGTGACGCTTCATGTGCAGGTCAGTGAGAGGAGGCGTTCGAGTCGGCGACCCCGCAGTCCCGATTGTAAGCCGGGAGCCGCGAGGTCTGCAGGAGCATTGGGGCAAACTCCGTGCCAAGCCGCCCGCGCCGATTGGGTGCGGGATCGCACCTCCGTGCGTCTTCGATGTGCGCGAGCGCACGGAGACTTATTTTATTAGGAAAAATTCAATTTTGGGGCGTTCTTGCTCATCGCCTCCAACCCGAGGAGTAGACTTGGAAGCGTCCCCGGTTCCCGGTCGTTGTCTCGCTGACCATGATGCTCCTCACCCACCTAATCCTTCTCGCAATTCCTACTAGTCAAGGCTCAGTCCAGGAATGCGCAGACACCCCTTGCCTCACGGTCTTCACTCAACACGATCGAGTCGAGCTGCAAGCCAATACCTTCCAAAGCAATCGCCAGTTGGATCCGGCGCTCGCCGCCGACCAAGGGGGGAATTTGCTCACCGTTTGGGGCAGCCGCCGCCAGGAAGTGGGAACTTTTGGAGTGTTCGCCCAACTCAGCGACCCGCGTGGCCGTGCGCTGACAACCGAAATCCACGTCAACACCACCCTGCCCGGCTTCCAAGGACGGCCCTCCGTGACCTTCCTGCAGGACGGCAGCGCGTGGATCGCGTGGCAATCCCTCAGTCCCGCGCCGAGTGAATGCGGCATCTTCGCGCGCCACTTCGGATGGCTCTCGGATGAGAACGGCACCCGCAGTTTTGGCCCGCTCAGCTCAGAAGTGTGCCTGCATGCCGACGTGGGCGACAGCCCGGCTGATGCCGTGGTGCAAGCCATCGCCGGCGGCACGGAATGGTTGGTGGCCTGGGCATCCGACAATCCGGACCGCACTCGCAACCTCTATGCCCGCCGCTACGACGCGAGCGGCGCCCCCGTGTCTGAGGCCTTCCGCCTCGGGGATGCGGCTCTGCGCGAGTCTCTGGTCTCTCTGGACTCCACGCCGCTCGGCCTAGTCGCCGTGTGGGGCGAACAAGATTTCTCCGGCAACCCCCTCCGCTTGGCCGGTGCGCTCCTGCACGAGGGCAAAATCGCGAAGCGTTTCTCGGTCGCCACCGCGGCCGATGGCTGCCACGTCGAGCCCTGCGTCTCTGCTGCGGCCGACGGCTCCTTCGTCGTGGCGTGGATGACCGCGCAAGATGACGAGAATTTCGTCACGCATGCGCGCCGCTTCAGTCCCGCTGCCGATGCGCTGGGCGATGTCTTCGCGGTGAACGCCGGCGGCAGCGGTTACTTCAGTGGCGCGCTCGTGGCCACGGCGCCGAACGGCGAATTCGTCGTGGCGTACAACGCCGTCGAACCGAAGGTCACCACGATCATTGGTGAGCATCCGGAAATGCCGGTTTCCATCCGCGCTCAGCGCTTCGCCGCAGACGGCAGCGCCGTGGGAGAGGCTTTCCGCCTGAACGCCCACGATGAAGGCGAGCAGACTCTGCAAGTCGGCATCAATGCGCGGCACTTCCTGTGGACTGCGGAGGATCAAATTGCTGCTGCGTGGCATGGCTCCACTCCGGAAGGCGATGAGCATGGAGTCGGATTGACTCTGCTGGTGCCGAAAACCTTGCAGCCGGAAGCTCCGGCCGTGCTCGAGCGCGTGGCTGCAGCCCAAGGCCTGAGCGCCGAAGACGTCTACGGCAGCGAGGCCTTCCCGATCTACAACCCCTTCTTCGTGGCCGGTGCCTACGTGCCGCCCCCGCCCGCCTCGGGCGGCTTCGGTGGATTCCAGACGCACTCCAACACGGGCTGGACGCCTCCCGACCCGGACCTCGCCGTGGGACCGAACCACATCGTCAGCGTGGTGAACGGCGAGATCGCCTTCTTCACCAAGACCGGCACGAAGCTCTTCGGCCAAGCGATCGCCGGCGGCGGCGGCTTCTGGGGCGGGCAAGGCGCAGGCGGTTTCGTCTTCGATCCGGTGGCCCTTTTCGATCCTTTCAACAATCGGTTTGTGGTCGCGGCAGCGGATGGCGCCGGCACTAACGATGCGATCTGCCTCGCAGTCTCGGACGACGACGATCCGAACGGCACGTGGCACAAATACCGTTTCTCGGTTTCGGCCACTTGCCGCTTCCTCGACTTCCCGAACCTCGGCGTCTCCCAGAATTCGATCTTCATCTCCGGTGACTGCTTCAACAGCGGTGGCAACCGGATCTTCATGTGGGACAAGGCCCAGGTCACGACTGGTGCGGCGGCGACCATGCGGCAGGTGCAAGCCAGCACCGGCACCCAATCCCTCGGTGCGACCAAGAACTACGACAACGCTACGGGCTACTTCTGCACGACCTACTCGGGCTCCTCCACCAAACTGAAGCTTCAGGCGATCACGAACGCGAACACCTCTCCGGTGCTCACCACCTACTCGCTCACCGTTCCGACCTTCTCCCACCCGAACAACGCAGTACAGCTCGGCACCTCCAATCGCGCGGACACCATCGACTTCCGCATCAAGAACGGCGTGGTGCGCAATGGATTCCTGTGGGTTTGCCACAACAACGGACAGAACGGGCGCTCTTCGGTGCGTTGGTACCAGATCGCGCTCAACAACTGGCCCGCGAGCGGCACCCCCACCCTGGTGCAGAGCGGCGACATTGATCCGGCCGCCGGTAGTTACACCTGGTTCGGAGACATCAACGTGACCTCGACCAACGATGCAGTGGTCGCCTTCAACCGCTCCAGTGCAACGCAGTACATCTCGATCGAATACAGCTACCGCAAGTCCGGTGACACTGCCGGCACGATGCGCGTTCCCGATCAACTACAAATCAGTTCGGGTCCGGAAACTGGCAGCCGCTACGGCGACTACTCCGGCCTGGAACAGGATCCGACTTCAGACACCTGCTTCTGGTCCAACCACGAGTTCATCAATTCGGGTTGGAAGACTTGGGCCGGTGGAATTGAGATCGGTAACACCACTCTGAACCTCAGTCTGACCACGCTGCTCGGAGGATTCCCGACGACCATCACCGTCACGGGGCTCGATCCGAACGAAACCGTCAGCGTGTTCGGCAGCCGTACTCCTGGCACTTACTGCCCGCCGGGATTCGGGGGACTTTGCCTTGAGATGGGCGGCAACGTCAAGACCGTCGGCACGGCTGTCGCCGGCGCCACCGGGATCGCAAGTCTCCTGCGCAACGTTCCCGCGAACCTCTCCGGGCGCACGGTCTACATTCAGGCGGCCGCCATGCGCGGCGGCGGCGGCGCGAGCTCGGTGAAGTCCAACCCGCTGGTTGAGGTTGTGATCTAGAGACGGGGCTGCAGCGCGGCGCGCTGCAGGCTGAAGTGGCGGTCGCTGTCCACGACGATCTCGCAATCCGCGAGACCGGCTTGGGCGGCGGCCGCGCGCAGTTCTTCGAGGGTGAGCGCCGCGTGGAGACTGGCGCGGAAGAGCTCCTGGGCGCGCGGCGCTTCCTTGCCCGCATGCTGGAGTACGAGAGCGTTCACGGCCTCTGCGGACTCCGGACGGAAGAGATCACGCACCAAGAGTGCGCCGCCCGGCGCCAGCACGCGCCCGCATTCGCGGAGGAAAGGCACCGGATCGGGAATGTGATGCAGGATGGTGTTGCTGCAGACAGTGTCGCATGAGGCATCTGCGTAAGGCAGGCGCTTCGCGTCCGCCAACTCGAAGCGCACGCGTTCGCCATGCTCACTGACGGCGCGATGCTCCTCCGCGATGCGCAACATGTGCGTGGAGAGGTCAATCCCGATCAGGTCCAAGTCCGGTCGCATGGCCGCAAGCAGCAGCGCGACATGGCCAGGTCCGCAGCCGACGTCAAGCACGCGGCCGCGCGCGCCGAGGTGGAGCAGGCGCGTCACGAAGGCCTCGTTCGGGCCCGAGTGATCCATCGCGTCGTAGGACTCCGCCTCTTCCGCCGTGTCCATGACCTCCGGTTCGAGCACGCGTTGCACGCGAGCAGCGTACACTCGCCTTCCGTGAAACCGGTTGCGATCGCACGTGCGCTTGAAGCAGCAACGGCCGCGCTCTGCTTCCCGACGCCGGTCGCCTACGTCTACCGGCCGCTCGATTACGCGCGCGAGCCCCATGAGGAATATTTACGGCGTTATGCGCGTCCGGGCGCGCGCGCGCTGCTGCTCGGCATGAACCCCGGCCCATTCGGAATGGCGCAAACTGGAGTGCCCTTCGGTGAGGTGAGCGTGGTGCGTGATTGGTTGGGGATCAGCGGCGCCGTCGGCAAACCCGAGCGTGAGCATCCGAAGCGCCCCATCCAAGGCTTCGCGTGCGCGCGCGCCGCGGCGAGCGGGCGGCGGCGCTGGGGTTGGGCGCGCGATCGCTACCACACGCCAGAAGCGTTCTTTGCGCGCTATTTCGTGTGG
>CAZCXL010000152.1:0-1379 GCA_964502625.1 uncultured Planctomycetales bacterium
ACGAAGCAGCGAAGTTGGAACAGATTCGGAAGATCAATCGGATTCACGTCGAGCATCTTGCGGCGCTGCTGAAGTCGCTAGCGCAGGTACCGGAGGGCGCTGGATCCCTGCTCGATCACACCATGCTCGTCTATGGCAGCGGCATCAGCGATGGCAATCGTCACAACCATGACGAGTTGCCGGTGCTCGTCTGTGGACGCGGAGGAGGGTTGGCTCCCGGCCAACACTTAATCGCTCCGAATGGCACTCCCATGATGAATCTGCACTTGGATCTGCTCGACCGCATGGGAGCGGGCACGGCCTCGCTCGGAGATTCGACGGGACGCTTCGCCGCAGTCGGTTAAGGCATCCCTGCCGCGGTCCGCGACACGCACCCGTCCGTGAAGATTGGATCTCACGGGCTATACTCGAAGCCTTGGATTGGTGCACTCTTGCCGTTCTCCCTTTCCTGACCTTGGCCCAAGAGCCGAGGGCCGCGGAGGCAGGCGAGCATTTCTTCGAACGGGAGATTCGGCCGCTCCTCGAGCGTCACTGCAACGAATGCCACGGGCCTGAGGTCCGCAAACCCAAGGGGGGTCTCCGGCTCGACAGCCCGGAGAACTGGTTGCTTGGCGGCGGTGAAGGCCCCGCCCTCGTGCCGGGTGACGCGAGTCAGAGTGAAATGATCCGGCGCATGCTCTCTGCCGACGAGGAGGAGCGCATGCCGCCGAAATACGCGCTCTCGGCCGCCGAGATCGCAGTCTTCGCGCGTTGGATCGACGCCGGCGCACTGGCACCCACCGACGCGGGCCCCGTCGTGGATGGTGTGGACTGGGACGCCGCGCGCAAATTTTGGGCTTTCCAGCCGCTGCGTTCTGTCCCCCCCCCTGCCGTGCGGGATTCCGCGTGGCCGCGCAACGAGGTGGACCACTTCCTGCTGGCCGCGCTCGAGACCCAGGGAATCCATCCGGCGCCGCAGGCCGATCGCGCAACGCTCTTGCGTCGCGCAAGTTTCGTGCTGACGGGCCTTCCACCCACGGCGGAAGAACTCGCTTCCTTCGTCGCCGACGCGGCGCCTGAGGCGTGGGATCGCGTGATCGAGCGGCTGCTGGCCTCCCCGCACTATGGGGAGCAGTGGGGACGCCATTGGCTGGATCTCGCGCGCTATGCGGACAGTAACGGCCTCGATGAGAACCTGACTTACGGGCACGCGTGGCGCTATCGCGATTATGTCGTGCGCTCATTCAATGCAGACAAACCCTATCAGCAGTTCGTCCTGGAGCAGATCGCGGGCGATCTCCTGCCGGAACCCACGGACCCGCAAGCCCGTGAAGATCAATGGGTAGCCACTACTTTCCTCGCGCTCGGCCCGAAGATGCTGGCCGAGCAGGACAAGGACA
>CAZCXL010000152.1:1389-2563 GCA_964502625.1 uncultured Planctomycetales bacterium
TCACCGTGTCGTGCGCCCGTTGTCACGACGACAAATTTGATCCGGTGCCTGCGGCGGTCTACTACGCGCTTGCCGGAATCTTTCGCAGCAGTCGCGCCTTCGATTCTCTGGACCACGTTTCGCCTTGGGCCGAGCGCGAAATTGGCTCGCTCGCCGAGGTGAAGCGCGCGCGTGAGTACGCCGAGTCGCTCGCAGCGGCGAGCAAGGCGCTGGAAACCGCGGCTCAGTCGGCGGCGAGCGCTGCCGAGGCCGTCGCGCGCGATGGGATCGCCGCGGCTCTGGCGGCCGTTCCCGCATTCTTGAAGGCTGCGGTCCCGATCGAAGCCTCTGCCTTCGCGGACTCCAATCTGAAGGTCGATCGTGAGCACTGGGGGACCGCGCTGGATCCTGTGATTCACACCCAAGTAGAAGGAATTCAATTCGCGGAATACGCGCTCTCACTTCCTCAGGCTGGGCGCTGGCGATTGGAGATGCGCTACGCCTCCGAGCAGAGCCGGCCGGTCGCAGTGCGCTGGGATGGTGAACTCCTGGTGGCGGAGGCCTTGGCCGATGCCACGGGCGGGTTCCAACTCGAGCATCAACGCTGGGCGCGTGTGGCCGAGTTCGACGCAATGGCGGGAACTCACAGCTTGCGGATCGGAAATGATTCCCATTTTCCGCACCTCTCACGAATGTTGCTGGTTCCCGTCAACAACGCAGGGCAGATCGCCGAGTTGGATCCCCTATTCGCCGCCGTCGACGTGCGCGCCTTCGCCGCCGTGACTTCGCGCGCAGAAGACCTGGATCCGCTTTGGGCTCCGTGGCGGGCATTCCTAACCGGCGGCAGCCCGGCTTGGGAGCGCGCGCGCGCCGGCTTGCTGGCAGGCGAACTCATGCTCGAGCCCGCAGCTCGCGCCGTCTTGCTCTCCCCCACGCCGGATTCGATCACCGAGCTCGCCGCGCGTTATCAGGTCGCGCTCGCGTTGCGCACGGAACTGGCCATTCCTCTCGCGCCGACTGAGCGCGCAGCACTCGCGCCCGCAGGTCTGCTCGCTGCCGCCGACAATGCGCGCGCCGAGCTCGCCCGCCTCCAAGCCGAAATGCCGCCTCCCTTGCCGCGCACCATGACGGTGTACGAAGGCAAGGAGCCGGCGGACATGCCCGTCCTGCACCGGGGGGATCATTTGCATCCGCG
>CAZCXL010000152.1:2573-6446 GCA_964502625.1 uncultured Planctomycetales bacterium
CGCCCCCGCGCGGCGATCCCGTGCCGCGCGGCACGGTTCAGGCAGCCTCCTTCCAACTCGCCATGGAGCCGGTGGCTGAGGGTGCTAGCGGCCGAGCCGAGCTCGCGCGCTGGACGGCGGATCCGCGCAACGTGCTTGCTGCGCGCGTCATGGTGAACCGAATCTGGCAGCACCACTTTGGCGCGGGATTGGTGAGCACTCCGTCCAACTTCGGTCTGCGCGGCGAGTTTCCCACTCATCCCGAGCTGCTCGATTGGCTGGCTGAGCGCTTCATCGCGAGCGGCGGATCCATCAAAGAGATGCATCGGCTGCTGATGCACTCGCAGGCATGGCTCATGGCCGCGACGTGGAGCGACGAGGCTGCCGCCAAGGACCCGTCCAATCGATTGCTCTGGCGCCATGAGCCGCGCCGACTCGACGCCGAAGAGATGCGTGACGCGCTGCTCCTGGTCTCAGGCAGGCTCACGCCCGAGATCGGCGGCAGTCTGTTGCTCACCAAGGACCGCGAATACGTCAACAACGATCAATCCGCGAACCTCGTGGATTACTCGAAGCCGCGCCGCAGCATCTACCTGCCAATCGTGCGCAACGCGATCTACGACGTCTTCACCATTTTCGACTACAACGATCCGAGCGTTCCGGTGGACGCGCGCCCGCGCACCACCGTGGCGCACCAAGCCTTGTTCGTGGCAAATTCCGCGCTCACACGCGAATCCGCGGTGGCCTTGGCCTTGCGCGCCAACGCCGATGCCGCCGCGCCCAGTGGTTTGGCACTGGCCAGCGCCGGAACACCGCTTCTGGCGATCTCGCGCGCAATCCTGCTCGCGTGGCAGCGCGCCGCCGACCCGGAGGAAGTGGAGGCATCCGCCCTCTGGTTGACGCGAGAGACTCTCGGCTGCGGCGAAGACGAGGCCTGGGCCCGCTTTGCACAGGCCCTCTTGATGTCGAACGAGTTCCTGCATCTGGAATGAGCCCCATGGATCCCCGCCCGATCTCGCGCCGTCAACTCTTGGAAGCCACGGGCCTCGGCTTTGCCGGCCTCGCCATGAATGGGCTGCTTGCCGCCCCAGCCCGCGCCGCCCTACGGCCGCTAAAGGAGCCTGCGGTGGGAGCCGCGCCGATCGGACCGCACTTCGCTCCGCGCGCGAAACGAGTGATCTTCCTGTTCATGCACGGCGGTCCTTCGCAAGTGGACACCTTCGACTGGAAGCCGATGCTCGAGCGCGACGACGGCAAGCCTTGCCCGCTGCCCTCCCCGCGCGTGACCTTCTCGGAGAACCGCGGCGCGCTGCTCAAGTCACCTTGGCAGTTTCGTCAGTACGGCGAATCCGGTGCTTGGATCAGCGATCTCTTCCCGCGTCTCGCGGAACGTGCCGACGATCTTTGCTTCATTAAATCCATGCACGGCAGCAACGACGCCCACGGCGGCGCGCTGCTCAAGATCCACACCGGGTCCGACACCTTTGTCCGGCCGAGCATGGGCTCCTGGGTGCTCTACGGTCTGGGCAGCGAGAACCGCAATCTGCCCGGTTTCATCACGATCTGCCCCACCCTCGGCCACGGCGGAGTCAACAATTGGTCCAGTGCCTTTCTTCCCGCGCTCCACCAAGGCACTCCAATCGGCAACGCGAGCGTGCCCGCCAAGGACGCCGTGGTGCGTTATCTGGCCAACGAAACGCTCGACCGCGAAACTCAGCGGCGCCAGTGGGATTTGGTCCAGGAATTCAACCGCCGCCACCGAGAAGATCGTCCGGGCTCCGGCGCGGCCGAAGACGCGCTCGACGCGCGCATCGAGGCAGCCGAGTTGTCCTTCCGCATGCAGATGGAAGCGCCGCGCGTGCTCGCCCTGGACGACGAGAGTGCCGAAACCAAGCAGATCTACGGGATCGACGAGATGCCGACCGACAACTTCGGCCGCCAATGCCTCATGGCGCGGCGGCTCACGGAGGCCGGAGTGCGGTTCGTGCAGTGCACGCACTCCTACAAGTGGGATCAGCATGGAGATCTGAAGGCGGACCACACCAAGAACGCGGCGGAGGTGGACAAACCGATCGCCGGTTTACTGCGGGACCTCAAGGCGCGCGGCCTGTGGGAAGACACGCTGGTGCTGTGGGGTGGTGAGTTCGGCCGAACTCCGGTCAGCGAAGGCGGACGCGACGGCCGGGACCATAATCCGAACGGATTCACGATCTGGATGGCGGGTGGCGCGGTGAAGCCGGGCTTTAGCCACGGCGCCACCGACGACTACGGCTACTACGCCGCGGTGGACAAGGTCCACGTGCATGATCTGCACGCGACTCTGCTCCACGTGCTGGGCGTGGATCATGAACGGCTTACCTACCGCCACGCCGGCCGCGATTTCCGTCTCACCGACGTGGCAGGCCGCGTGGTGAAAGAAATCCTGGCCTGAGCTCCGTGCCGGCACCTGCGGCCGGGCTTCAGGGCTCAGTAACGCGCTGCAGTGAGGATCCTGCCTAGCCCTGTGTGGCGTCGTCGAGAGCCTTGAGCGCCTGGCCGCGCTCGTAGTCGCTCATCGTGCGCGCGAGTTCACGGAAGCGGCGGTTGAGCTCAGCATCGGCGGCGACGGCAGCCGCCACATTCTCGAGAGCCATGCGCCGCTCGTAATCGGATCCGAGTTCAGCGACGGCGTCGAGGTAAGCGGACGCGAGCGTCGCATCCATCTTGCGGTTGGCGGCCCGTTGCAAGACCTGGCCGAGTTCGTAGTCAGAGCCAAATTTCGCTGCGCCGAGTCGGATCAGAAGCGCCGCATAGCCCGAATCCGTGTGCCCTTCCTCGAGTCCAGCATGAAGCGCACGGCCCAGTTCGTAGTCGGAATCCACGTGTCCGGCCGCGTCGAGCCAAGCACTGCGGGCCGAGTCCTCGGTCGGCAGGCTGAGCGCGGCTGTCTGCAGCAGTTCTGAGAGCTCGTAGTCCGAAGAAAGTTGGCTTCCGGTCTTCAGCAGGAGGGTCAGCCGCTCTCCATCGAGCTCCTGCGAGTTCAGTGCTTGATCCAGAACACGGCGCAACTCGTAGTCCGACTGGATCTTCGCAGCGCAAACCAGTGCGCTCGCCATCTGCTTCGCGTCGAGGTGGACCGACTCCTGGAGCTGGCAGATATAAGTGGCTTTCGCGTAATCGTGAGTGGCCAGATCAACTTCCTCGAGTACCAGTTGCGGCCCGCCACGCGCGAGCAAGCGCGCAACCCGCGCCTCGACATCGAAGCCCGATTCTCGGAACAAGCGCTGCAGCGACTCAGCCAGCCATTTCTTCGCCGCGTCGTCGAAGGGCACGGTCTCCCTGTCCAAGGAGTATTCTCGGCTGAGGTTTCCAGAACGATCGGCTGCGATCGAGTACTCGCGCAAGACGCCTTCGAAACGCTCAGAAAGTTTGAAGCTCCCTTTGGCCTCGAGAGTGGCCACGTCGGATTCATCGTCAGTGAAGGTCACCTGGCCCTCGGATTTCAGGGTGAGGGAGTAGCCCGGCCGGCTCAGTTTGACGCTGGAATCGCCATCCCCGGAAATGGAGATGCGCGTCGTGGTGCCGTGACGAAAGGGAAAGCCATCTGCGCTGCAGGCACCCGCCAGAAGACAGAGTGGGGCCAAAACGCCTACGAATCTTGAGTGTTGGGAACGCATGGTGGTCGCTCGGCGCCAGATGAGCGCTGATTCCTTAGTCGGACCTACGGACCAGGGCACGAGTTGCACCCAATTCCTGAGGCGAACAGGTCAGCGCGAATAGATGCCACAGGCGCTCCAGGCCGCGCCCGGACCGCCATGAGAGCCAATCTTGGGCACAGCGGACTCGACTGTTTGTCCGTTCACCTTCAGAGCCACGGTTCCGGCGACCGCCTCAACACCCTGTTGGGTGAAGGGA
>CAZCXL010000153.1:0-3704 GCA_964502625.1 uncultured Planctomycetales bacterium
GCTCGGCTTCGGCCGTGGGCTGACGTTGGCGCAAGCCGACGAATTCATCGGCATGTACGTCAACGCGCGCACCTTGGACTACGGCGACGATGGCCGCGAAGCAGTGCGCCTGTTCTTGAAGCGCGCCCGGCAAGCAGGAATGATTCCCCACTGCCCCGAGCCGGACTTTGTGCGCTGAGTGCGGACTACTGCACGACCCGCTCGAGCAGGTTGCTGTCGTGGACCTCGAGGAAGGCGGTGTACACGCCCGCCTGAACGTACATCGTGCGGCCGAACATGGCGCCAGGCAGAGGCGGAGAAATCCAGCGCCCGGTGCCGCGCCCGGAACCGAAGTTGTGCGCCAAGACTTGCACCAGCGGACCGAGCGCGAAGTGGTGACCGCCGATGGTCGAGCCGGCGTTGCCGAAGGAGCCAAGCAGCCACCACGGATTACCGGGCGCGATGCACGACACGGAGAACACCACCCGCTGTCCGACTTCGAGCTGCGGCTCGGCGGTGAGGACGAGCGTGGTGGTTGTGCCGGCGCTGCCCAGGCCGCGATTGCGCACGAAGGCGTCCGTGGCATGGTTGGTGTCGCCCGGCACCAAGTTGGTGGAGTCGCTCAGGAACACCACGACGCGCGCGTCCACTGCGCATGACGGAGCGTAGGAAGGGCCGTTGGCCTGACCGCCCGCGGTGCGCAAGCTGATACGCTCGGTCACTTGAGTTGCGCGGACGTGCATGAACACGTCACTCAGGCCGTTGGTGTCGCCGGCGACGAGGTCGGGCGCCAGACTCTCAAAGGTGATGATGCCGCCGTCGGGGATTAGGGAGGGATTGCCTGAGGCACCGCTCGCCTGCGCGCCGGAGGAATCCACGCTTACGCGCGCGGTGAGTCCGCTGCGGCGATCGCGCACGAACACGTCGTTCGCGGCATTGGTGTCGCCGGGTACGAGATTGGTGGCTGCGCTCGCGTAGGCGACGGTGAAGCCGTCGGTGGCGACGATCGGGTCGAAGGAGTCGGCGTTCGCCTCCGCGCCGAGCGAGTTGACGCTCACTCGTTCCGTGGCATCCGTCATGCGGTCGCGCAGGAATACGTCCACGGTGGAGTTGCCGTCATTCGGGACGAGATCGGGCGCGGCGCTTTGGAAAACCAGGAAGCGTCCGTCGAGCGAAAGCATGGGGCGCTCGGAGTCGCCGCTGGCCTGCGCGCCGCCTGAGACCACGCTGAGCCGCTCGGTGATTCCAGTCCACAGATCGTGCACGAAAACGTCACTCGCGCCGTTGGTGTCGTTGGCGACGAGATCCGGCGCATCGCTCTGGAAGGCGACGTAGCGGCCTTCGGCCGAGATGGACGGTCGGTTGCTCGCGCCGCTCGCCTGGATCCCGGAGGAGTCCACGCTGACCCGCACCGTGATGCCGGTGACGGTGTCATGCACGAAGACGTCACGCACTCCGTTGGAGTCGCCGGCGACGAGATTGGTGGCGTCGCTTGCGAAGGCGACGAAGTTGCCGTCAGTCGAGATGGCCGGATCGAAACTTTCCGCATTCGCCTGCGCGCCGTGCGAGTCCACGCTCACGCGCGTGGTCACGTCCGCGTGGCGAGCGCGCAGGAACACGTCGCGCAATCCGTTGGTGTCGCCCGGCACGAGGCTGTCGGCCACGCTCACGAAGGTGACGTATCGCCCGTCGCCGCAGAAAGCCGCGCCCTCAGCCGGCCCGTTGCCGCCGACCTCGTTCGAGTTCACGCTGACGCGCTCGGTGTAAGGGCCCGACTGGAGGGCCAGGGCGGCGAGGAGGGGAAGGAGCAGCATGGCGGGCGTCCCGCCAGCCTACTGCACGATCCGCTCCAGCAGGTTGCTATCCCAGACGCGGCCGGCCGCGTCCCGCGCGCCGATCTCGACGTACACGGTGCGGCCGGCGGTCCAGGCCGGGAAGGGCGCAGTCGTGAAGCTTCCGGTCCCGCGCGCGTCGCAATGCCCGGTGGCCATGATCCGGAAGCCGGGGCCGACTCCGAAGGGATGTCCCGCGATCGTGGATCCGAGATCCTTCGCGGACGTGAGCAGCCACCAGTGCGCGTCTGGCGGCGCGGCGAACCAACTGAAATCTGCGCTCCGTCCTTCGGCGAGGTGCACATCAGCGGCAAGCACGATCGTGCCTGCGGTCGCTCCAGAGCCGGGTCCGCGAGCGCGGATGAACAAGTCGACGTTGCCGTTCGTGTCGCCGGGGACCAGGTCGGAGGCTTGGGACAGGAACGCGACCACCGAGCCGTCGGCTGAGAGGACGCCGTCCTGGGACCAATCGTTGCCCTGAGTTCCGCCGTTGCCGAGGCTGACTCGTTCAGTGACGCCGAGCAGCAGGTCTCGCACGAAGACGTCTTCCTCGAGGTTGGTGTCGCCGGCCACGAGGTTGGCGGCGATGCTGTCGAAGCATACGAAGCGGCCGTCGGCGGACAGCGAGACGTCGGTGCTGCCGCGGTCTCCCTGATCGCCGGCGGAATTCCGGCTCACCAGCGCTGTCCGGCGCAACCAGCGGTCGTGTATGAAGACGTCCGATGCGTGGTTGACGTCGCCCTGGACGAGGTCGGACGCCTGGCTCCAGAACGCGACGAATCGGCCGTCCGCGGAGATCGAAGGGTCGTAGGAAGAGTTGGACCCCTCCGCACCGTCGCTGCGCACACTTGCGCGCTCAGTAACTCCCAGCATCCGATCGCGGACGAATACATCCACTTCACCATTTCGGTCGCCGGGAACCAGGTTCGAGGCCGTGCTCATGAACGCGACGAATCTGCCGTCGGCGGAGATGGACGGGAAGGGCAGGCACTGGTCGTTGCTGGGGCCGCCGTCCCACGCGACGCTCACCTGCTCGGTGATCCCGGTTCTGCGGTCATGGACGAAGGCGTTGTAAGGGATCGAGCTGGTTCCGCCGGGACCGAAGTTCGAGGCCAGGCTCGTGAAAGCGATGCAACTGCCGTCGGCGGAGATCGCGGGCCAGGAGGAATCGTCGTCGCCCTGCTGCCCGGAGGTGCTGACGCTCACGAGCTCGGTCAGGCCGGTCGCACGGTCATGCAGGAAGACGTCCCACTGGTCATTGAAGTCTCCGGTGACGAGGTTGCTGGCCTGGCTGCCGAATGCGATGAACCGTCCGTCCGCGGAGCAGGAGACGGCGCCGCTGTAGTGGTTGGCGAGACCTCCCGTCGGCGTCAGACTGATCATCTGCAGCAAGCCCGTGCGGCGATCATGCACGAAGACGTCGGCCCACTCGTTGACGTCACCGAGCACGAGGTTCGTCGCCCAGGAGGAAAAGGCCACGACGCTCCGATCCCAGGAGATCGCGGGATAGCGGTCGATGTCCCGATCGGGCTGCATACCGTCGGCGCGGATCGAGATCCGGTGCGTACTCTGCGCCGGCGCCGCGGCTGCGCCTAGAACCAAGGCAAACGCGATCAGGGGCAGCATCTGCAAGTTCATGATGGGAGAGCCAGTGTAGTGCGCACGGCGGATTCCGGCGGAAGAATCGGCAGAAGTCGCTGCAACCGACTCCCCGGATTACGCCGCGCCGGTCAGCCGCCGGTGCTCCGCATACATGCAGGACCCAACGATCGCCGTCAAGCCGGCGAAGCCGGCGGCGACGGCGGCTTCCTCGTTCTCGGCGCCGGGCTGCATCCAAACCACCTTTGCCCCGGCGGCAACCGCCTCTTGGACGATCGCCGGCAGGTGCTCTGG
>CAZCXL010000153.1:3714-6443 GCA_964502625.1 uncultured Planctomycetales bacterium
AAAAACGTCCACGACGTCCACGCCGCGCGGGATCGCCGCCGCCACTCTCGCGACGCCACGGTTCACCAGCCCCGGGTTCACGCGCGTCACTGTGTAGCCCGCCTTCTCCAGGTATTCCGCGATCCAGTGGCTTGGCCGTTCGGGATTTTGCGACCAGCCCACGACCGCCACGCGCTTCGCGTTGCGCAAAATTTCATCCATCGTTTTCATGCGCTCAGCCCAGATTGAGCCACACGGACTTCGACTCGGTGTAGGCGGAGATCGCGTCGGAACCGAGATCTCGGCCAAAACCCGACTCCTTGAAGCCGCCGAAGGGTAGGCCCGGATCGTAGAGGTTGTAGGTATTCACCCACACCGTTCCGGCGCGCAGCTCGCGGGCCATGGTGAGAGCGCGATTCACGTCGCGCGTCCACACGCCGGCCGCCAAGCCGTAGCGCGTGCCGTTCGCGATGCGTAGAGCATCTTCCTGGGTGTCGAAGGGAATCACCGCGAGCACCGGCCCGAAGATCTCTTCTTGCGCGATCGGGGCGTCCTGCGGGACGTCGGCGAAGATCGTGGGCGCCACGTACCAGCCCTTGCCGCCTCCCACGGAATCGCGCAGCGATTTGCCGCCTGCGAGTAGCCGCGCGCCACCTTGCAGGCCCTTTTCGAACCACTGCAAGGCGCTCTCGTACTGCGCGGCGTTGCACACGGGGCCCATGCGTACTCCCTCGGCCAGCGGATGGCCCACAGTGGTCTTGGTGGCCAACGTTGCGAGCTGCTCCAGGAATGCGCCGTACACCTCGCGCTGCACCAGCACGCGCGATCCGGCAGCGCAGACTTCGCCCTTGTTGTAGAAGATGCCGGTGGCAGCGCCGCGCACGGCGGCTTTGAGATCGGCGTCGGCGAAGATGATGTTCGGCGATTTGCCTCCGAGTTCCAGCGTTACGCGCTTCAGGCTCTCCGCGGATTCACGCTGAATCATGCGCCCGACTTCCGTACTGCCGGTGAAGGAGATCTTGTCCACTTTCGGATGACGCACCAGCGCCATGCCCACTTGCGAACCGCTGCCCGTCACCACGTTCAGCACGCCAGGCGGAAGCCCTGCCTCCGCGCCCAACTTCGCCAACCACAGGGCGCTGAGCGAAGTTTGCTCGCTCGGCTTCAGCACGACGGTGTTGCCGCAGGCCAGTGCGGGTGCGATCTTCCAGGACGCGAGCAGCAGCGGAAAGTTCCAAGGCGTGATCATGCCGCACACCCCAACCGGCTCGCGCAACTTCAGTCCAAGCGCGTCGCCAGGAATCGGCACGACGCCGCCTTCGATCTTGGTGGCCCATCCCGCGTAATAGCGAAAGATTTCGGCGACCATCGGGATCTCGATCTTCGAGCTGTCGAAGATTGTCTTGCCGGTGTCGTAGGTCTCGCACAGCGCCAGGTTCATGCGGTGTTGATCCACCAGCTCGGCCAGCTTCCACAGGATCCGCGCGCGTTTGGCTGCGGGCATCTTGCGCCAATCCGCGCGTGTGAAGGCTTCCGCAGCAGCGGTGACCGCGCGATCCACGTCGGCAGCGTTGCCCGCGGCGATCTGCGCGTGGGCTTCTTCCGTCGCGGGGAAGAGCGAATCGGTGGTTTTCCCCGACGCGGGCGAACTCCACTCACCACCAATGAAATGTTGGGCCGGCGGCAGCTCCGGAATCGGCAAACCCGCAGGAAGCGCGGAAATCGAAGGAGAGGAAGCCATTGCTTTGCCGATTGTAGGTTAGAGGCTGTCCTCGCATGACTCACGATTCCCCGACCGGGAACGCTCCGCGTCTCCCGACCGTGTTCGTCCTCATCTCCGAGGACTTCTTCCAGGAGCGCGTCTGCGCCGTTTTGCGCGCATTGCGCAAATCCCCGGTCGTGCCCGCGTGGGGCGCGGAACTGTCGCAGAGCCTGGCAGAGCACCCCTCCCTGGGCGGCGTTGTGGATTTGGAAATCCCGGAAATCGACGCGCTGAGCCTGCTGCGTCAACTGCGGGCCGACGCGCGGGCCCGATCCCTCACTTGGATTTGCTACTGCTCACTCGAGGCGAACGGCATTCAGGCGGCTGCCGTGGAGATGGGTTTCCGAGTGATTCCACGCTCGACCATGGCGGCCGAGATGGTGAAAATATTGCAGGGCTTCGGACCGCCAGAAATCGCCAAGGAATAGGGATCTCCTAAGTCCTTATTTTATCAAGGATTATGCTCGATTCTCCCGCAAGGTAGCAATCTAGGCCTTGCTGAAACCCTCATTTTTCACTACAATCTGAGACCTGCTGCGGCGCTTGAACGCGTTCGTAGAGGTGGGCCTCCGGCCCTTTTCAGAGTCACCTGCCCTGGAACGTGCGTGGTCAAGCTCTACATTAAGCCCAACTGCAAGGCCTGCGAGAAGGCGGTCCTCTATCTCCATAAGAAGGACGTGTCCTTCGAGACTGTGGACATCCTGCACTCGCCCCCGGCGAAGAAACTGCTTGAGAAGGCAGTTGACGCGCTGAATCCGAAGGATGCCTTCAACAAGAAGGCCCCGGCCTACAAGGATCTCGACGTCGAGAACCGTGCCTTCAAAACCAAGAAGGAAGTCGTGGACCTGCTGCGTGAGAACCCGGACATGATCCGGCGTCCGCTGCTGGCCCGCGGAGAGAAGGCGATTCTCGGCTTCGACGAAGCCGACTACGCCACTTTCTTGCGCTAGGCCCATGGACTCCTCCCCGGCGGGGGAGTCTGCAGCAT
>CAZCXL010000154.1:0-6415 GCA_964502625.1 uncultured Planctomycetales bacterium
GGCACCATGTCGCGCTTCGCCCAGCGCGGCCACGTTGGCGTCGTTCTCGAGCCGCACGGGCACGCCGAGTTCGCGCTCCAGCGCGAAGGCGAGGTCGCGGCCTTCGAGGAATGAAAGATTTGGCGCATCCAGAATCACGCGCTGCGCCTCGTCGGTGACTCCCGGCAAGCCCACGCCCACGAAATCCGCCGTATCTCCACCGCAGACCTCATGTACGGCCGCCACGATTGAGCGGACGCAGGCATCGAACTCATGCGGATTGGGGATTTGGGCCCGCCGCAGCAACTTGCCGTCGCGCACCAATCCCACCTTCGCGGACGTGCCGCCCAAGTCCACGCCCACTCGCGCACTTTCGTTCACCGCAGCATCATAGGCTCAGCGCGGCTCGCGGCGCCCTTCCGGGCGTGCACTCGCCTTGCGATAGAGCCGCATCGCCTCGGGCATGGCTTCGGTGAGCCGCTCGATTCGGGTTTCTTCGCTGGGGTGCGTCGAGAGAAACTCCGGCGGCGCGCCATTGCTGAGAGCTCCCATCCGCTCCCAGAGACCAATCGCGGCCTGCGGGTTGTAGCCCGAATGAGCAGCGAGATAGAGGCCGATCTCGTCTGCCTCGGATTCATGCGAGCGAGAGAAGGGCAACATGACGCCGACCGTTGCGCCCAATCCAAGTGCCGCCATGATCCCTTGACGCTGGCCGGATTCCATGTCGCGCATCGAGAGCGAGGCGCCGACCAGGGCGCCTTGCAGCAGGATGTTCTGGCTCATGCGCTCGGCGCCGTGGTGGGAGAGCGCGTGCGCGATTTCGTGGCCCATGACCGCGGCCAGACTGTCTTCGTCTTGAGTGACGGCCAGCAGGCCGGTGTACACCGCGCATTTTCCGCCGGGCAGTGCCCAGGCGTTGACGGTCTTCGGATCGTCAATCAGCGAAAACTCCCAGAGAAAATCTTTGGCGGGGCTCTTCGGGTAGAGATCTTCCGCGGCGATCGCGATGCGCTTGCCGATGCGTTGCACCATCTGATACTGCGGCCCTGCGGTGATCAATTTCTCTTCGGCCAGCATCTCGCCGTAGGCGTCGGCCCCGAGCCGCATCTCCTCAGCCGAGGACATGAAGTTGATCTGCGAGCGGCCGGTGGGCGTGGTGGTACAGGCAGCCAGTGCAGCCGTAATGAGCAGGGTGAGGATCTTCCACATGACTCCGTTATCGTATTACGCAGCGGGGGCCGCTTCCTCCGTTGATTTTCGCCCGATGTCCACCCGCGCGCCCACGCTTCTGATCGTCCTCGACGGCTGGGGGCACGCTCCGGACACCGCCTGGAACGCGATCACGCGCGCCCCGGCCCGGCATTTTCTGAATTGGCGGGAGGAATGGCCCAACGCGCTGCTCTCCGCGAGCGGCCGGGAGGTGGGATTGCCGCTCGGCTTGATGGGCAATAGCGAAGTCGGGCACACCAACCTCGGCGCCGGACGAGTCGTGAATCAGAGCATCACGCGGATCGACCGAGCGATCGAGACGGGAGAGTTCGCCGCATCCGGCGCGTTGCGCGGCGCCGTGCAACACGCGCTGCAGAGCGGTGGCCGGCTCCACCTCTTTGGCCTGCTCGGCGACGGCGGCGTGCACGCAACTGCCGGGCACTATGAAGCCTTGCTTGCGCTTGCGCGCGCCATGGGCTTGCCGCGTGAGCGATTGCTGTTCCACGCGCTTCTCGACGGGCGCGACACGGCGCCGAACTCTTCGCTCGTTTTCCTTGCCCAACTGGATGCGATGCTTGCTCGCGAAGGCGGACGGATCGCGTCGGTGTGCGGGCGTTACTTCGCCATGGACCGAGACCGCAATTGGGAGCGCACCCAGAGATTTTGGGAACTCTTGGCTCACGGGCGTGCACCTTTCACTGCGGATTCCGCCCAGCGCGCGGTGGCCGACGCGCTCGCGCGCGGCGAGACCGATGAATTCGTGCAGCCGGCGCGCATTGGGCCGCCCGTGCCGCTCACCTCCGGCGATTCCCTGATTTCTTTCAACTTTCGCGCCGATCGCGTTCGCCAAATCTGCGAGGCGCTGCTCGCCGGCCCCGACTTCGACGCGCGCGCCTTCGAGCGTGCGGGTGCGCCTCAGGTGCAGCTTGCGACCATGACGCAGTACCGCAAGGACTTCGCCTGCGCCGTCGCCTTTCCGCCCGAGGAACTGCATTCCTTGTTCGGCGAACTAGTCGCCGCGCGCGGCTTGCGCCAATTGCGCTGCGCGGAAACCGAGAAATACGCGCACGTCACCTACTTCTTCAACGGCGGGCGAGAGGCGCTCTATGACGGAGAGGAGCGCGTGATGGTGCCTTCGCCCAAGGTCCCGACGTACGATCTCAAACCGGAGATGAGCGCAGTCGAGGTCACGAACCAGGTGTGCCAGCGGCTTGAAGCCGGCGCAACGGATCTCTACGTGGTGAACTTTGCCAACGCGGACATGGTGGGCCACACCGGCCTCCAGCCGGCCGCCGAAGCCGCCGTGCGCGCGGTGGACGATTGTCTGGCTCGCATCGTGAGCGCGGCGCTCGCACGCGGCGGCACCGTGGCCATCACCGCGGATCACGGCAACTCGGAGCAGATGTGGGATCCCGTGACGCGTCAGCCCCATACGGCGCACACGACCAATCCGGTGCCTTTTTTACTGATCGGTGAGCGGTTTCGCGGGGCGCGACTGCGCGCGATGGGCGTGCTCGCTGACGTCGCCCCGACTTTGATGGAGGCGATGGGATTGGAGCAACCTGCGGTGATGGACGGCCGTTCCATGCTCACCGCTGCAGCCGCCACGCGGCGTTAGGCCAGCGGGCAAGTTGCTTTCCCTAGCAGCCGATAAGAGGATGAGCGCCTCTCGAAGGAGCAGCCGCCGCTTTACCATGATTTTTCGCCTTAGCACTTTCGTCGCCGTTTTGTCCTTGACTTCCGCTGCGTCGGCTCAGCAGGCTTGGTACGTGAATCCGGTCACCGGGAACAACGGCAACTCAGGGCAAACCCCTTCGGAACCGTTCCGCGCGCTTGGGCACGCGCTCACTCAGGCTGGAGCGGGAGACAACGTGTTCCTCGCCGGAGGCACCTATCAGACCTCGGAAACCTTTCCCATCGAATTGCGGAGCGGCGTGCGTGTGAGCGCGCTTGGCGGCACGCCGGTGTTCGACGGCAACGGCGCAACGACGGTCTTCTCACTGGCAGAGAACATCACACAAGAGACCGAGATCAGCGGACTCACCGTAACGGATGCCGTGGCGTGCTTCCGCATCAGCGCGGGCCGTTCGGTGGAGGGCTTGGTGCTCGATAACGTCTCGTGTGCGGAGTGCGTCCTCGGCTTCAGCGCCACTCTGACCACCGGAAACGACCAGCAAGAGATCACGCTGCGTGAATGTGCCTTCCTGGGCGACGCCGGCACCGCGGCCGTATTCCTCAGCCTGACCTCCGGAACCACCCTCGTGGACGGAGGCGTGAAGCGTTGCGTGGTGCTCGGCGGGTTCGACACCGGAATCTCGCTGCTCGCTACGGACACTTCCGTGTTCGGGTCCGGCTTCCTCGTCGAGAGCAACACGATCAGCGGAGTGCTGACGGGCATTCACCTGCGCGCTGAGGGCGCGGGCATTTCGAGCAACGTCGCCACCGTGGGCGCACTGGTGCGCGCCAACTTGGTGACCGGAGCGAGCCCCGCCGTGGACACGGGATTGCTGCTCGAGGCTGAGCTGGGCGGGGGAGGAGCAGGCGCGCGCGTATCTAGCCGCGTCGAATTCAATGAATTGCGCGGCTGCGATCTCGCTGTCGGCGTGACGACCATCAACAACGGCATCGGACTTGCCGACGTGATCTCAGATTTCTTCGGCAACGTCTTGGTCGGCACGCTGGTTGGGCTCCGGCTCGACGTCACGCAACCAACCGTGGGTGAGCGCAACGCGGACCCGAACTTCGGCGGCAACAGTGACGGCGGCGTGGCTTGCCTCAACACCTTCAGCGGCTTCACGACGGACATTGCGCTGGATCTGGATCAAATCCAGACACTGTTCGCCCGCTTTTGCTGGTTCGATGGAGCGCCCGTGGTGCTGAGCGGCATCATCAACAGCAATCCGCGCTACGACGATCCCCTTCGCGCCTCACTCTCGGGCAGCATTCGCACAAACGTTGCAGGTGAGGAGCTTACGCTCACGGCCGGAGCCACAACGGGTTTCGTGGACTTCGGCGGCAACGGCTCCGCCGGCCAGATTTCCGTGCGCCTGGACTCCGTCGGCATTCCTCAATCCGACATCGAAGCCCTGCCCATCGGAGCTGGATTGGTGATCACGCTGCCGGCGCTCAGCGCGGGCAACCACACTCTGGTCGTGACGAACCCCGGCGGCCAGAGTGGCACTTTCAGTTTTGCCCTCAATGCGCCGGGCGAAGGCGGCGCCAGCGGCTGCTTCGTGGCCACTGCAGCGCACGGCAACTATGACGCGCCGGAAGTGAAGACTCTGCGCGGACTGCGGGATGAATACCTAGCGATGAGTCAGCCCGGACGGTCCTTCATTCGGTGGTACTACCGCGAAGGCCCGGCTGCCGCAGATTGGATCCGTGAGCGTCCGTGGGCGCGCGCAACCACTCGGGCCATGCTGCAACCCGCCGTGTGGACTTCGCAGGCGCTCATCATCTGGAATCCCGGGCAGCGCCTAGCCGTCGCTTTGCTTTTACTTGGTGGCAGCTTCGCGCTGATCCGGCGACGTCGCGCCTAGACGCAGCGCCGGCTCGCATTCAACCGCCACGCCGGAGAGGCACGATTCCCACGGTGCGATCCGCGCGGGCGGCGCCCCGCGTCGCGCGATCGAGGGTCGCGATCACTTCGACGCGCATCCCGGGTTCCACGAGCGTGGTCCACACGATGCGTGGATCCGGCTCGGCCTGCTCGTGCTCGATCCACGCGAGTTCCCATGCGCCGCGATGCAGTGGCGCGGATTCGAAGGCGCCGCGCTCGTCGGCGCGGACGAGGAGGGTCGCTCCGGAATCGAGGTCGCGCATGCGGAAC
The DNA here is from genome assembly GCA_964502625.1 of uncultured Planctomycetales bacterium. GTDB lineage: Bacteria > Planctomycetota > UBA1135 > UBA1135 > UBA1135 > JAQBVK01. The sequence continues at coordinate 5,018 of CAZCXL010000154.1, forward strand.
CATGCATAGGGCACTTCGTATCCGTCCAGACCGTAGACGAATCCACTCACCAGACCGCCCCGCTCAAGTGGCAGCACGATTTCCTGCCGCGTGACGCTGGGAATGCGGAACTCCGGGTGGATTGCGCTCGGGAAGTAGCCCGTAGCTACCGCGTGGAGTTTGTAGCGGGCTGCAGGGAGTGATTCGCACAACCAGGTGCCATCGAGTCCGCTATGGCCGCGCGCGGCCGCCGCCGCTCCGGGCTTGTCCGCCCAATTGATGAAGATTTCTGCCCCGAGGATTGGTGCGCCTGCCATGTCCGTGACTCGCGCCAGGACTTCGTGGGTGGCGGCATCGGCCGCTGCATTGGCCGCAACGCGCTCCGGATTTTCGCCTTGCGCCAGCGCGGCGGGAGCCGGCTGTTCGCGCCATTGCTCCGATTCCGGCGGGAGCGCACTGCGCTCCGAAGCGGGCGGACACATCAATGAGCCGCCGAAAATCAGCGCGAGCAGCAGCAGCAGCGCCGTCAGTCCGTAGAGATTGCGATTCTTCATCCCAGCACTTTTGGAGGAACTTCGACGGTGATCAGCAGTTCGGCGCCCTCGCAATCGGTGCGCAGTTGGGTTCCGGTGATCGCGGCCTTGCGACGCAGCACGCCGAGTCCTTTTCCTTCACCGTTTTCCGGGGACCATGCCCAAGAGGTCACAGTGCCAAACACGCGGCCGCTCTCATCATGCAGTTCCGCGCCGGCCAGCGATTGGGTGCGCTTGGCTTGGGCCACCAGACGACAGAGTTGACGAGGCGCCTCGCCGTAGGTGTTGACCCGCGCCACGGCCTCTTGACCGGCATAGCAGCCCTTGCTGACGGAGGCGCGGCGCCATTCATTGCTATTCGGCAGGGAACTTTCCTCGTTGAAATCGGCGCCCCACCGCGGAATGAAGGACGCGATGCGCAGGGATTCCAATTGCGCGGCGTTGACTTGGGGAACGCCGGCCGCCTTCCATGCGGCGTCGAGCTCATCGACTTCGCCTTGCGGGCCGAGCACCTCGAGAGCGATCGTTCCACGATCGGGCCGGCGAACCAAACGCAGCGCGCCTGCGCGCGTCACACCAAAGCCGTCGTGATCCGGCGGTAGGGGCCAAGCGCGCGCCGTCATGGCGTTCGCACCTTGCGGTCCGAGCAGCAGCAACCGCGAGGGCATCGTCTGCCGGAGTTCCATGCGCTCGCCGAAGTGCAGCATCTCAATTCGCTGGGTCACGGCGGTGAGTCGCTCACTTGGCAAGTCCAGGCCAAACACCTCATCGGCTCCGGAACCGATGCGGTACAGCAGCACATCGGAGATCCAGTGCCCTTTACCGTCGAGTAATCCCGACCATTGGCCTCCATTGGGCTCAAGACGGCGCAAATCGCTGCAGAGCA
>CAZCXL010000155.1:0-6408 GCA_964502625.1 uncultured Planctomycetales bacterium
ATGCGGCCGCTGTACTCGGAGTTCACTTCGTCGGTACCCGTGGAGAGCAGACGCAAGTCGTAGCCGCGCTGCCGATCGATGTAATCCCCAGGCGTTTCGGTCGTGACTACTTGCCGGAACCACGCTGCTTCCTTCTGCTCCTTGGTCGTCGGCGAGCCGACGCTCTCGAAGGAGGTGATCACGAAGTTACCCATGGATGTGACCGAATCCGGATCCACCGGCTCGTCGAAGCGCACTGTGATTGTCGAGTTCGGATCAATCCGTCCGGACGGAGGCGTGAGCGGGGCCGGTTGGATCTGCAGGAAGCAGGTCTGAACGGCGGCGTCGGCCACCACGTAGCGCGTGGTGTAGCGCGCGCCGAGCCCGCTTGCACCTGCAGTGAGCCCGCCCGCTTGCACGCTGGCGATCACGCGGTAGTTGGCGGGATCGCTGCTGTCGACTACGGAGGTCGTCACCAGCAAAGAGGCTCCGACTTCGAACAGATCGCCAACCTTCGGCGTGACCGGACGGCATCCCGCGAGATCCTGCGCGAAAGTGAACTCTGCGCTGGCGGCCGTGGCGGAGATCACCGAGTTGATCGTGGCGCTGAATACGCCGATCAGGTTCGGACGGCGGTCGTCGCGCAGGAACCCGCGGTAGGAGTCCGCGTCGCTGCCCGTGCGGAGGGCGCGCACCAGAGTAATCGCTCCGTCGAAGGCCTCCTCGAAGGGTTCCGTGCTCTGATCCTTCACGGACGGACGCAAGCCGGTGGCGCTCTTGAGGACGAGCGGTTGCCCCACCAAGGGATCGGGTTCCGTCGGAATCCGCAGCACCAAATTGGTGGAGACTCCATCCGCAGATCCAGGGAAACCGACGGCGTTCTGCGGAATCGCCGCGAGCGCAGCCTGCACTGCGGTCACCGTCGGATCCACGATGACGACCCCCTTGCCATTGAATTCTTTCACCACATAGCGCGCAGTAAAAGCAAGGGTAGGCGGGTTGCCCGAATAGATTTGAACCGTGGTCGGATTCACGGTGGACGCATCAATCGGCTCGTTGAATACGAGCCGCAGAGCTGCATTGCGCGCCACGCGCGAGAAGGGCGCGGGCTGGTCCGGCCGTTTGGGCGTGATCAGCGGCATGCCCATGCGCGCAGCCGAGAGCCAGGCGGCGAACTTGGCCGAACTGGACACGGCGAGAATCCGCAGCGTTTCCTCTTGGGTGGCCGGATCGATGGAGAGCAGGTACTTGCCCGTCTCGTTGGCGAGATCCGGGTTGATCAGAACGTCGGCCTCAATGCGAACCCCGTCTCGGTCGAGAATGGTGACCAGGCGGCCCCAATCCATGGACTCGACGAAGAGCGACTTGGAGGTGCCAGCCCCCCCTGCCGAGCCGCTTCCGAGGCAGCCCGTCAGAATGAGCGCGAGCCAGGGCGCCGCGCACCAGACGCGGCGAGAGATGCGGTTGGGTCCGTGAGACATCAGCAGTGCAGGCATTCCGAGGTCCAGACAGGCTGGACGCGGAAGGAACCATCCTAAAGGCTCCCCGGCGTCCTCCCAAGACCTCTTGCAACTCCTGTTCCAGACTCGGGGGAGGGTCCGCTTGGTCTCATGGGCGATTCAGCGCAGTCCTGGAGCGGGATCGCACATACCCTCCGGATACTGGCCCCACCTGTTGGAGGAAGAGGCGCTGAAGCCCAGCGGAGAAGCGGAGTTACGACCGGGAGATGAAAACAAGGCCACGATAATCACAACTGACGTTCCAGTAAAGACTTAGGCGCCCTTTCCTCCAACCGGTGGGGCCAGTATCAGCCTCCCCAGGCATATCCCGCCGCCAAAGCCTCTTCCCTCTCCCGGAAGGGCTGCAGATTCTCCGGACTGATCTTCAAGGCTGCCGGCGAATGCACAGGGTGGACCCGCTGGGTGGAGCGGCAGCCCACGTAATCCACGGGTAGCAGCGTGTCGCACAGAGCGCAGAGGAACTGCCTACGGTGGCTGCCGACCACCCGCCACGGCGTGGTGAGGTGCTCCGAGCGCGTGATGCAGTTTGCGTTGGCGCAGATGCCGAGGCTGGCCTCGGGCTGGCCGGCGGGCAGGGGCGAGAGGGCCGGCAGCGGCCACGCATCCTCGCGCAGCATCGCCAGCAGAACGGCCATGCGTACCCAGGGCCCGAGCCGGGCCTGCTCGAAGTAGAGCGCGCGCGGATCCTCGTCGATCGAGGCCGGCAACTCCTCGAGGCGGGGCAAGGCGTGGAGCAGCAAACATTTCTCCAGCAACGGATCCCGCAACATCTCTGGCGTGATCCCCGGGAATGCCGCGCTCGGCGCCTCGGTGTGCCGCTCGCGCTGCATGCGCGTGAGGTAGAGCGCGTCGAGGGTCTCGAGCGGCGGTACCTCGTCCTGAAAAAGATGGCCCTGCACTAAGCCGCGCGGCTCCAACATGCGGGCCTCCGGATTGCCCGTCCAGCGCTGCAGCAGCGGATGACGCACCCGGCGGAGGCGCATACCGAATTCATCCATCAGTCTGCGCTCAAAACTGCTTTCCCAGTCAAGTCCCGGCCCGGGCAGCAGCACGATGCGCACGCCGAGCAGCGCAAGTCCCCACGCGAGCGAGCGCGCCGTGCGACTGTGCGCGAGGTCCCCCATGATCCCGATGGTGCGTCCGGCGAAGTCGCTCCAGCGTCGCTCGAGCGCACAGAGGTCGAGCAAGGTTTGCGTCGGGTGTCCGAGGCGGCCATCACCAGCGTTGATCACCGGCACACCCGCGTGCTGCGCGACGACGCGCGAGGCCCCATCGCGAGGATGGCGCCAGATCAGCAGATCCGCGTAGCTTCCGACCATGCGCGCCCCGTCGGAGAGTGACTCGCCCTTGGAGTTGCTGCTGGTCTTCGAGTCGGCCATGGTGAGCACCGCGCCGCCCAGGCGCAGCACTGCGGACTCAAAGGAGAGGCGAGTCCGCGTGGACGGTTCTTCGAAGAAGTGCGCGACGACGCGGCCACGCAACGCATCCTGAAATAATTCAGGGCGAGCCTCGAGCTCGCGAACGCGGCGGAAGAGTGCCTCCAGAAACTCCACATTGAAGGTTTCCGCGGAGTGGAGACCTTCGAGGACGGGATGGAGACGCATCCGAGGTGGAATTCTATCGTCCGCTTCCCTTCTCCGCCCACTCGCGGAGTTGGGCGCGCAGGCCTCGGCCCAGGGGCAGGCAAGCACCAGGCTCCGGAGGTGGCCCAAGCGACCGGTTCAGTGCGATCTCGAGAGAAGTCAGCAGTCCCTCCGGATCTGTGAGCACGCTCCCGCGCAGCCACGAGCCACCCAGCTCGTTCTCCGGACTCCAACTCTCACCACGATCACAACGATGGAGCAAGCGTAAGTCGCCGGCCCGGGCCCGACTCAAGGCGAGCGTGGCTCGGGAATCGGGAGCCTGCGCGGCGTCGAAGACCCAGAGCACCCGCCAAGCGGACTCCAACGCCGCTTCGGTCCGCAACACGGCAGCCGCGTCCACGCCCACGGCGTCCTGCCAAAGCCCCGCGGTGTCCACGAGTTGCAGAGTCCACGCGTCCGCTCCGTGTCCGAGTCTCAATCGCTCGCCGACTGAATCCCGGGTTGTGCCTGCGGCGTCGGTCACGGTCGAGCGCTGCGCGCGTAACCAAGCGTTGAACAGACTCGACTTTCCGGCGTTCGGCGGCCCGGCAAGCACCAAATGCGCAGGCTGTTCCAGTGCCTCTGCCCACTGTTCCTCCCGCAGTTGCGCGCGCGCCCAAAGCGCACGCTGCGCGGCAGGCCATGCGGCTCCCTCGCGCAGAAATGCCTCGGCGCCGCCCTGCTCAGCAAAGTGCTGCCACACGCGGGCCTCCAAGGGCGCGCTCGCATGCAGAAACTGCCACCAGGCTTCGTCCCGAGTTGGCCAAGCGGATGCGGCGGTGGGCGCCTGCTGTGGCTGATCTTCTTCCCAGCCTTCGGATGTGAGCCAAGCTCGCAGCGCATGTGCCGTCCCCCCCCCTCCATGCAGATGCAACTCCGCGCGCGCATCCGGATTCATCCACAGGAGCCCTTCGTCGAACACCTGGCCTCGCGCTCCGGCACGCACGAGCCGTGGTGTGGCCTGCACGCTCTCGCCGAAAATCCGCCGCAACTCTGCCGCATCGGCAGAGAGTTCCCAACACGCGAGGGCCGAGGCTCCGGGCGCGCTCAGGCGTCGGAAGCGCGCGCTCACTGGGCGAGCCAGGCGAGATCGTTGAGCGCGGCGAGCACGAGGTCTTCCTCAAGCGTCCACGCCGGGCCGAGCAAGGGCAGGAGCCGCTGCGCATCCCCGCCGGTGACGATGCGCGCACAGGAAGCGCTCCCGAGAGTTTGCTCGAACTCATCGGCCAAGGCGCTCAAGGCTCGCGCTAGCGCGCCACGAGTACCACAGGCGATGGCTTCCGCGCTGCGGGCTGGCACGCGACCTGGCCGCCAATCAGGATCCGGGGGTGGAAGATGCGGTGCTGCGGCCGCCAAGGCGGCTTCTTGGACACCGAGTCCTGGGCCGATGGCCCCGCCGTGGAAACACCCTGCAGCGTCCGTGGCATCGAGGGTGAAGGCCGTGCCGAGTGAAGCGACGATGACAGGTCCACCCTGCATGCGGTACGCCCGCCAAGCGCAGAGCAGGCGATCCACCCCGGTGCCTTCACTCTTGCGTTGCAGCGGCACCCGTTCCGGGCCGAGGGAGTGCCAGATGTAACCCGCGGCGGAGAGGGCAGGCTCTAACTGTGCGGCCCAACGTGGTGCCACGCTCGCGGCCAAGACGGAGCCTGGAGCCTCGCATAAGGACGCAGCGGCCTGGAGCACGGCGCGCACGGATGCCTCGATCTGCGTGGATTCCAGCGGAACGCGGATCACCTGCTGCAGACCTGGACGCGCCCACTTGGCGTGGCGATTGCCGAGATCGAGGAGCAGGCTCGGCAGATTCAAGGCAAGCGGTAGCGCAGCACGCGCTCACCGCCCAACCGCTCGACCCGCACCTCGACAACCGTTGCATTCGATTGGCGCAGTGCCTGCAACAAATCGTCGCGCGAGACGGCCGGCGTGCCATTCACTTCCAACACGACGTCGTCGGCGCGCAGACCGAGCCGCGAGAAGGGCGAATTCTCAGGCACGCTTTGAATGCGGAGTCCGCGCACCTCGTTCGAGAAGCGGTCACGCTCACTGCGGACGGGGACGGCGGCGATGACTTCTTCCTGGGAAAGCTTTTGGAAGTAATCGATGTCGGCAGTACCGACTTCGAAGTCTCCCGCCTCGTTGAGTCGCGTTTCCTTGGGAGCGGAAGCGGGACGCGACGTGGTGCTGCGCCCGCCAGTTCCGAGCAGAGGACCCACGGCGTTCTGCGGAAGCACGTGGGTGGCCATGTTCAACTCAATCTCACCGGCGTCATCGCCTGCGCCGAAGCCGACGATCACCGACTCGGCCTTCACTTCCTTCACCCGCACGTCGAGTTTGGGCTTGGAGCGGATGGGGATTCGCTCTCCGGAGGCGTACAGATTGCCCGGAATGTGATCATCCGAAGCCGTTTCATCGCTCGGGTGGATCCATGCGGCGTTCGACGCAGAGCTCGGGCCGGTGTACTGAATGTAGACCAACTGCAGATCACGCGGGCTCAGGCGCGGCGGCGGCGGCGGCGGCGGCACGGGCGGTGCGTCCACCACTTTTTCCTTGCCTGTCACGTTCAACGTTTCGAGCACCGCGTACTCCGGGAAAGGAAGCAAGTGCCCAGGATCCACGCGCGGGCCCGTACCGGCGGCCTTCTGCAACTGACGCACGTCCACGACCGGAAAGAAGGCATCCTCATGGCGCCAGTAGTCGTAGATGCGCCAGCCCAGTGCGCCGAGAGCCCCCAGGCCGACGACCACGAGCAAGAGGCGGAGCAGTTTCTCGTTCACCCAGGGCATCTTAGGCAGTCGGGCGGCCCGGTTGCGAACGGCGGCCCGTCTGTTGTGGACGCTCCGACCCCCGAGCATCTTCCGAGTTCTCGCTCCGGTCACAGCCCTCAAACAGGGCGCGAATCACGGACTCCACCCCCAATCCAGTCGCCGAACTCAGCCGCATCGCTGCCGGCGCACCCGAGGCGATCAAGGCGGCATCCAGCTCGAGTGCACGCTCCTCGGCTGCAGGCTCTTCAATTTTAGTCGCGGCCACGAGGCTGGGACGCGCAGCCAGATCCGGCGCAAAGGCAGCCAATTCATCGCGAACCACCCGCCAGGCCGCGACGGGATCTTGAGCGGTGGCGCTGCAATCCACCAGATGGAGCAGCAAGCGCGTGCGCTCCAAATGCCGCAGAAAACGATGGCCGAGCCCGCGCCCTTCGGCCGCGCCCTCGATCAGGCCGGGAATGTCGGCGAGCACCAGCGTGCGCTCACCCCCTTCAATCGCCAGCACGCCGAGCGAGGGATGCA
>CAZCXL010000156.1:0-6390 GCA_964502625.1 uncultured Planctomycetales bacterium
CGCTTCGGGAGTTCGTAACGCCCGGCGCGGCGCCAATCCATACCGGGGCCGGTTTGATCGTGGGCCGTGCCGGTGAGCAATACTGCACGAGCCCAAGGCCAAGCGGCATCGCAGCCGCTCTCCAGCAAGCGCGAAAGTGCTGCGGCGCGCACACTCATGGGAGCCACGGTGCGCGCTGCGAGGTGTCCGAGCGCCGGCCACCAGTCGGTGGGTACGGAACTCGGCGCCAACAGGCAGGCAATGGCGGCCTCTTCGGGTAGAGCTCCGCAGGAACGTTGAAGGAATGCGTGCGTCAGCGCGCCCTCAGGCGTGCAACCTGCGCCAAGGACAGCCAGGAGGCGCAGCGCACGATCATCCGCCTGATCCACGAAGGAGGCGAGCGCGAGTTCTCGCGCGGCATCCGCGGCGCGCAAGTTTTCGATTTCCGACCAAGCCCATTCCGGCGCATCGAGGGCGGCGCGCACCTGTTCGGCGAAGGCCGGGTCAGGTCTCGTGAGCGGGAGCGGGAGCTCGGGAATCAGATCTTCCGGGAGCGCCAACCCCTGCGCAGCCAACAGCCAGAGCAGCATCGGCGCAGCATAGCCAAATCCCTGGCGTTACCTGGCGCGAGAGTGCGCGTGGAGCATGCAGATGGAAACCCTTCTCTTGTTCATGCTTCTCTCGGGCTTGCAGTCCTCTTCCGCACCGCGGATCACGGCGCTCGCCTCACCCTCTGAGGACACCGTGCTCACGCAGGATCCGCTGTGCCGTGACGAAGAACTGCTGCGCTTGGAATTCGGTGATCCTTTCGCGCGACTGTGGCTTCCGCAAGGCGCCTGGTGCTCGCTCCTCGGAGACGCCGACCAAAACGGCTCCTTCGACTTTCCCGCCGGGGTGGACGGCCTGACTTGGGCGCCGCGCGGCCGCGGACCGCAGCCCACCGTCCTGGATCTCTGGTTTTCCATGGACGCGGATTTTCAGACCTGGAAAGACGGTGACGTCCTGCGGATCTCGGAAGCCGGCGCCATCGAACTGGTCTACTCCGAAGACTCGATACGCACGGCTCTGGGCACTGCATCCGCTTTGGATCTGGACGCGCTCGCCATCAATCCCCAAGGCAAACTCTGCTTCTCTCTGCGCGACGGCATTACCGTCAGCGTGCTCGGCGCCATCGCAGACGGCGACGTCTTGGTCTACGATCCCGCCGGAAGCGTGAGCCGCATGGCCACGGAGGCCGAGGTGCAAGCCTGGGTCGACTACGCCGTACCAGGCGCGGGCGCCATCGGCGACGTGAAGGGCTTGTCCTTCGAACCGACCACCGGAGATCTGCTGTTCCTCGTGCAATCCCCGAGCGCCCACGACGCGACGGTGTTCTCGGCCGCTCAAGGAGGAATGATTTACGCGGGATTCGCGGAATCCGACTGGGGATTCCAGCAGAGCACCGAACTCGACGCGATCGCCTTCGTGCCATCCACGTTCACGCAAGCACCCATCCTCACCTGCGACGTGCAGACGGTGGCTCCTGGCCAAAGCTTTACGCTCCACCTGCAGCACGCCACGCCGAACACGGTCATTCAAGGACTTGCCGCAAACCGCCGCAGTCTGCGCTCCAGCGATCGCGGCGGCTTCGGTTTGAGCGTGGTGGATCTCGGTGCAGTCGTGCGTACTTGGCCAGTCCCGGCCGGCTCCATGGTGAGTGACGGTGTCGGTAGCGCCTCCGCCCAACTGACGGCTCCGCCGCTCCCTGCAGGCGTGCTGACTCTGGATTTGGTCTACCAAGCCTGGGATGGATCAGGCGCGGGCCTCTCCACGCCCACCCTCGTGCGCGTGCAATAAGGTCACGCGCGTGCAGAGTTCGAGGAGTCCGTTCAGTATGCTGACTGGGTGCTAATTGCCAGTCTGCTGGCCGGGCTCCTGCTCGCTGCGCAGTCCGCGCCTCCGGCGGATCTGCAGCGCGCGTTGACGCTCGCCGACGCGGCCGCACGACAACGCGCAGCCCGTGAGATTGCTAGCGGAGGTGCCACCTACGAGAAGTGGTTGTTGCGTCAGATGGGGCGCGGCTCACCGGAAGAGCGCAGAGCCCTGATGATCGCCGCCGGGCTCCTGGGCAGTCCGGAGACCCTCGCTGAATTGGAGAGCCTTGCCGTTCGTGGAAGGAAACCCGATCCGCAGCGCGCGTTTGCCCTACTGATCTATGGTTGCTTTCACCCCAACGCCGGGGCGGATCCCGAGGCTGACTGGAAGCGCGGGGTGAGCTCCTATGAGCGGGCGTGTTTACTCACGGGATTATTGGCGCGCTCGCGTTGCTTTGAATCGGATGCATGGGTGCCGCTCGCCAGTCGTGAGCCCGACTCCTGCGCGACGGCTTTGCTCGAGGTTGCGGAAGTGTTGCTCGGCCGTGCGCCGCCCGTGCGTTCTACCGATCCACTGAGTTATTCCATTCGCCTCGTGACCAGCGTGCTGCCCTTGCAGCCTTCCATCACGGATTTTCAGATCGCGGAATCCTGGGGACTGCCGCCCGCATGGGTGTGGGGCGCACGCCATGAGCCTCGCCGCTCCTTCGCGGAGTTGCGCAGCATTCCACTCGCCGGTACTGGCAGCGCCATCGTCTTGGCTCTGCCCGAGTTGGATCGAAGCGAGCAGGCTCCATTTTTTCTTTGGCTGAACGATCGGCTGCAGGAGCCGCGTTCGCGCGCCATTCTTTGGGGACTGGCGGGGGATCTCGGCTTAGAGCTTCCGCCTTCCACCTCCGTCGCACTGGATCCCGCCGAAGTCGCCGGCTTGCTCGCGTTGGCGCTGCAAGATCCCACGCAGGCTGAGCGTGGCGCCCAAGCGCGGCTCCCGCATGCACGCACGGCCTTCCGCGCAGCGAGCAACTTCACGGAACTCTTTCCTGCCGCCTTGGTGCTCGCGCTCGCCGGAGTTCCGGAAGATCATGAGTTGTTACGCGCGCGCATCGAAGCGGCGGATGCCCGCGAGCGCCTCGAACTCCAACCGATCTGGAAGTACGCGCAGCGCAGTTTCGGCGACGTCTCGCTTCAGCGCGAATGGCAGAAGTTGTGGGCCCGCCGTCTTGGCGCCGGGCGACAAGGCTGGATCGACCTCGAAGGCCCGCGCTGGGCGGCCTACCTCCTCACCGGAGGCACGCGCGCTGCCGTGCAAGACCCGCGTCTGCAACCGCGCATTCCCGCCCTTGAGCAAATGAAGCACGATTACGCGCTCGACGCCAGCCTGCATTCCGACGTCGTGGAGTTCTTGCTCAGCGGTTCTTACCGCTGGTCTTTCCCCGAGTGACTCGGAGATTCCGCAAGCAAGGATTCGATCAGCGCGAGTTGCTCGGGCGTGTCCACGTCCAAGAAGGGGCCGGGGTCGGACGGATGCGCGACATTCAACACCCGAGCAGGATCGGTATGGAGCAGAGTGCGGAGTGAATCGTGGTGCTGGAGCGCCCGGGCTTCCTTCACACGCGTGTGACCTAACAAGAGCGGATGCCCTCCGCGACCTCCGGGCGTGACGAGCCGCGCTGCGAGTAGATCCCGATCGGTGCGCGCGGACCACGCGCTCACGAGCCGGCGCACGGCGCTGGCGCTTAGCAGGGGGACGTCACAAGGATGAATGAGCACCGCCGCTTCCTGGGGCACTGCGGCGAGTCCCAGCAGCAGCGAGGATGTTCTGCCATCCTCCGGCGTGTCATGAGCGTGCAACGCGGTCTCCGGCGGCCATGCGCGTGCGCGGAGTTCGGCGTATTCCGTCGCGCGCAGCACCACGTGCACGCGACTCGCGCCGCCGCGCGCGAGCGCGCTGACGAGACGGGGCAAGATCCACACTCCGCGCACGGTGAGCAGGGCCTTCGGTGTTCCCAGTCGGCTGCCTGCTCCTGCCGCGAGAAGCACGGCCTCCAAGGAAGCTGCGCGTTGCGGTGCAGAACTCATGCGAGCAAGGTCAATCCTTCCTCCAAGGCGGCGCGCACCGCCTCAAAGTCGGCGTCACTGGCCTCAAGGGGGGGGGAGAGGCGCAGCACGCCCGCCGTCAGCCCGAGGGCTGGAAGCAATCGGCTCGTGCACATGTTGCCGGAGCGCGCGTCGATCCCCCGCGCTCCTAAATGAGCCGCCAGTAGTTCCGCTGGAACGCTGCGTGCATGCAGCGCAAGCACCGGGAGGCGTTGGCTCCAGGGCGGAGGCTCCGGCGGCAAAACTTGCAGATCCGCACGCGCGCGGCACCAGGTTTCTAGCGCGGAGAGCCGGTTGCGAATGGGCTGGAGGTCGGGAAAGGAATCCGCTGCCGCATCCAGTGCCGCGCCAAGCCCGAAAATGCCGGGCAGATTCGAAGTGCCTGCTTCGAGACGTTGCGGATACTGCGCGGGCATCGCGAGCAGGCTGCCCTCACTTCCGGTGCCACCTTGGATGTGCGGCTCCGGATCCTCGTGCGGTCCGACGAACAGCAGGCCGATTCCACGCGGGCCGTGCAGGCTTTTGTGGCCGGAGACCGCGGCGTAGGCGCAACCCAGGGCATCGAGCGACAGGGGCACCATTCCTCCGCCCTGCGCGAGGTCCAGAATGGTGCGCACTCCGTGGGAGCGCGCAAGCGCGCACGCTTCCTCGAAGGGTTCCAAGGTGCCCAGCACGTTGCTCGCGATCGCAAAAGCGAGCCAATCCACTCCACCCTGTTGGAGTCGCCGCTCCAAGCAGGAAAGATTCATGCGTCCCTGGGCGTCAGCTGGTAGCACCTCCACGTGGACTCCACGCCGACGCGCCGCCTCCAAGGGCCGTGAGAGAGAGTTGTGCTCGAGCTCTGTGGTGAGCACGCATTCCCTGGAGCGAATCGCCCCGTGCACTGCGAAATTCAATCCATATGTGCACGCGGGTACGAAGATCACCCGCTCCGGATCGCCGAAGCCGAAACGTTTGGCCGCGGCCAGGCGAATCCTTCGCAAGCGCTCCGTCGTGCTGCCGCCCTCGCTCGACCGTCCGTGTCCAGGCACGCCCAGCCCCTCGATCATCGCTGTGGCCACCGCCTCGAGCGGTGGGGCCGTGGTGGCCGCCTGGTTCCAGAGAATCCGGGGCTGCATGGGCAGAGCATAGGTAGGCGCGGATCCTCCGAAAAACTCCCCTTTCCCCTTCCTGAGGGCTTGACATCGGATAGATTTCTGCGATCTTGCTGATGGGACCATCCTCCCTTTCGGCGGACACACCCCTACTACCAACTTCACAAGATGACTACCCCCCTCCTCACGGTTGCGCTGCTGGCTTTCGCCGGCGCGCCCCTTACCGCCCAGCAGTTTGACGACTCTGGACTTCCCAATACCCCCGCGACCGGCGCCACCAGCACCGGCATCTTCAATGGAACTGGCTGCGGCAACGGCTTCACCAACGCAGCCCCCTTCGTGGGCGGAAACGGATTCGCCGGCAACATGGTGGACATTGCTCCCTCCGTGGACATGACCATCGAGTGCGTGGACGTCAACTGGACCGTCGCTGAGTCGATCGACGTTGCAGTTTGGTACTGCGATGGCACCGTTGTCGGCAACGACATCGGCCAGAATGGTTCCACCCCGTGGACTCTGATCTCGACCGCCACGGTGACTGCGGCCGGCGCCAATCTAGCGACGAACGTGCCGGTAAGTGGCAGTCCGACCTTCTTGGCGGGCTCCACCTACGGTCTGTACATCCAAGTGGTGAACTACGCCACGACCGCAGGTTTCCTCTCCTACACCAACGGTGGACCGAACACTTACGTGGGTACACACTGCTCGCTGACCACGTACTACGGAAAAGGTGACGGCCTGACCTCCGGCACCTTCAATCCGCGCATGTGGAATGGTGTGCTCTACACCCAGGACACCGGCCCCTCCGGCCCGACCCTGGAGCAGATCGGCACTTGCCCCGGACCCGTGAAGTTGAGCTTCACGAACTGCACTCCGAACTCGAGCGTGGCCGTGCTTTACGGCATTGCAGGCTCCTTCACCAAGCCGAGCAATCCCTGCGGCGGCCTGACCCTGGCGATCAGCGCCCCGACCCTGGCCACCATGCTCGGAACCGACGGTTCTGGCGCGGCGAGTTTGAGTTTCAACGCCCCGGCTGGCGCATGCGGCATGACCGTCCAAGGTGTGGACGTCGCGACCTGCACGGCGACCAACGCGATCGTTCTCCTCTAATTAGACGCTCGTCCCAGCGCCCCGGCGGACTCGTTCCGCCGGGGCGCTTTCGTTGGCGGCGTGCACTCCTCAACCGCCGAGCGTTTCGGCCAGCACTGCTCGGGCCAGCGCCGGATCTTCGGTGCCACGCACAAGCGCGCGGCCGTCGGCGAAGAGGAACACTTCGACTCCGCGTGCAGAGAACCGCAACCAGTTCTCCGAAACGCGCAGCGCGGAGACGGTGCCGCGGAGTCGCTCGGCCAGGGCGCTCAGATTCG
>CAZCXL010000157.1:0-6381 GCA_964502625.1 uncultured Planctomycetales bacterium
GCGTTCACCGCGGAAGCCGAGGAATCGATTCACCGTTTCGCCGTTCACGCGCACCGTGTAATTCTGGCCGACGACCTCGATCTCGTAGTGGTTCCATTCGCCGACCGGCTTGGTCGGCACGTGAGAGGAAGCGCAGAAGGAATAGATTAAGCCGGTGCGATGTTTCGGATCGGTGGCGTCGCAGATCTGGATCTCGTAGCCGCCGTTCACGGCCACCCACGGGTCATCGCCGGGATCGGGGAAACGCACGAAGACGCCGGAGTTGTCGTCCGGCTCATCGACTCTCCAGTCGAGCTCCAGCCGGAAGTCTTGATACGACTCCGCCGCATACCAGAGCATTCCCATCCCGCCGGTCGCCTTGAGCGCGCCGTCTTCCATCACGAAGGCGCCCGGTCCGGCCATCTTCCATCCCTCGAGCGGCCCGCCGATCCAAAGGTCCTTCGGTTTTGCGGGCGGCGCGACGCAGGAGGCGAGAAGTGAAACGGTGAGCAGCGTGAGCGGGAGCCGGGTCATGGGCGGGCTCAAGGATAGGGTTGCCGAGCACTGCCGCGATCCTTCAAATCAGGGTAGGTAGATGGTATTCGATACAAGACAGCCGAACTCTTGGATTGCTTGAAAGGTGTCACCGCACATGATCGGAAGTGGCAGAAAGGAAAAGGATGCCGATCCCGCAGCGTCCGCTTGGAGGACGGCGAGAACGTGCGGGGATGCGATCGATATCAACGCCCCGGCGCAGCGGCCGACACCTAGCGTGCTGGAGCCATGACCTCCCCAGAGCAATGCAAGTGTGGTGCCTGGAGTTGCTTCGGTCACGTTTAGAATCACCGGGGAACCGGTCCTACAAGCGCCCTGGCGCGTGAGCGACAGGACCCTTGTGGGAACGATTTGAATGTTCGAGCGGTTGCAGGACTCGGGAGAGAGCGCCTGCAGCAGCATGCCGATGGCTTGTAATGGTGTTTGCAGGCTCGTGTTGGCAAGGCCGCTAGCGTCAGCCACCAAGGTTGCCAGTACGGACGGCGCGTCCAACTCCAAGCGGACGCCTGCACAAAGTGTGCTGGGCGCCTGTGAGATGCCCAACCGTCCTCTGAGCAGGAAAACGGCTCCGCCGGGCGGCAGATTCCTAATCGTGACGTCAACGGTGCCTGGAGCTTCGCCAAGGACGCGCAAGTTGGGCGCGCTGAGATCCCTGACGAAGAGGCTTGACGCGTTGCTCGTGAATGCTCCGAAGTTGGTCGAGTAACTCATGAAAGCGACGCGGCCGCCCGTCGCACTCATCGCATTGCATTCAGGAAGGGTCTGGCCGCCTCGATTACCTTCTTCGTCCATCGTTCCGAGGTCCACGCGAATCGTAAGACCTGTAAGTATGTCGTGACGGAATACGTCATCTACGGAATTCAAATCGCCAGGAACCAGATTGTTGGAGGCACTAGTAAATGAGATGTACCTGCCATCCGATGACATCGAGGGTGCTAGCGAAGCGCTAGACCCTTGCGCGCCCGTAGAGCTGACGCTGAGGCGGGTCGTAACGCCGCGCTCGACGTCGCGAAGGAAGATGTCACTGCACCAATTCGTGTCGCCAACGACAAGCTCCGGACTGCTACTGGAGAATAAAACCAAGTTGCCGTCACGGGATAGCTGTGGACCTGCAGCACTTGAATTAGCCACGCTTCCATAAATGTCGATCGTTGCGCATCGCATCGCCCCGGTCGCAAGATTTCTGACGAAGATGTCCTCTCGGTTGCGCCCATCGCCCACCACGAAATTGCTTGCGCGACTAATGAACGCTACTCGAGTTCCATCGCCGGACATGGCGGGACTATGGCTTGTATTGTCACCCTGAAGACCATTGCCGGTTTCGCTCACACGGAACGTTCTTCCCGTATCGCGGTCGTGAACGAAAACGTCAATGACGCCATTCGTGTCGGGCGACTCGAAGTTGGTGGCCGCGCTCTCGAAGGCGATCATGCGCCCGTCATCCGAGATTGCCGGATAGCGGCTCACTCCGTTGCCCTCCACGCCATGTGAACTGACACTGACCCGCGTCATCGTCCCGCTCACACGATCCCGGATGAACACGTCGCCGCACCCGTTCGTATCCCCAGGGACCAGGTTATCGGATTCGCTGTAGAACGCCACGAAGCGTCCGTTCGCCGACATGCGGACGGAGTAGACGTAGTGACCTGAAACGTCGTAGTAAGAGCAGTCGGCATTTCCCTGTTGCCCGGAACTGCTTACGCTTACCCGTTCGGTGACGCCAGTCAATAAATCATGCACAAATACGTCTGAAGCCAGGTTGTCGTCACCCGGAACTAGATTGGACGCTCGGCTCACAAAGCCAACCCAACGCCCATCGCTGGAAATTGAACCCGCGAAGCCGCTTCCAGGTACTCCCGCTGAGTCGACGCTGGCGATTCTGGTGACCTGCGCATGCGCCAACTGGGCATGGGCAACCAGGAGGATCCATCCGCAGAGAATGATGCGCATAAGGTTGCCATTCTAACAACTGCTCAGCGAGTCAGATCACGCCCAGGTTGGACTAAGGTGCAAGACACTCAGTCGTCGTTGCTCATGAGATGCCTCGGAAATCAGAGCGTGTACTATTCAGCCATGTTCTCGTCCATGGTGCTCCATACCCTGCTGTCCGCGCTTCTCGCGGCCGTTCCCGCGCCGCAATCCGGACGGGACAAGGAACTCGCCCCGCCGCCGCTCGAAGTGGACGGGCTGATCGGAATCCCGATCGACATCATCGATCTGCAGGCCACCCTGAAGCTCGACGTCAAGGTGCAAACCGCCTTCGCTACGGCCACCATGGTCTTCGAGATGACCGCGGAGGGCTATCCACTCTTCGATTTGCGCCAACGCGAAGTGGTCAAGGCATGGATCAATGGCGAGAGCATTGCGCCTGAAAAATTGGCGGCGCACGCCGTCTCGAAGGAGTGCGGTTCCATGCGGATCCTGGAGCTGAGTTTGCCCGCCGGCGCTCGGCACGAGTTGAAACTGGAATACAAAGTGGGCACCCCGGACTCGCCGCAAGCCCAGGGCGTGTTGTGGCGCGAGAAAGGCGTGCTTTGGGATAGTTGGTATTCAGACCTGAACCAAGGTCGCTACCTCGAATCTTGGTTTCCGGCCAATCTGATCTACGACCAACATCCTTTCACGCTTGCGCTCATCCTGGAGAACGCCGGCGAAGCGCATCACTTGATCAGCAACGCCAAAGTCAAGGCCACGGGCAAGCATGGTTGGGTGTTGACCTTTCCTCCCACCTTTACGGCCTTCTCTCATCTGATCGTGTTGGTGCCGGAATCCGAAGTCGAGACTGCGAAGGACAAAGCGAAACTCAAGAGTGGCGCGAGCGTAGAGGTCGAAGTATTCGCCCGCAAGGAGGCCAAGGTGAACGCGCAAGAGGTCGCTGCGCAGACCGCCGCGATCATCATGAAGTTCGACGAATCCGTAGGCAAGTGGGCACACACCTCCTACTGCCCGGTCTACATCTGGACCGGCGGACGCTCCATGGAATACGACGGTGGCACCACCACTGCCCTCGGTGCCCTCGAGCACGAAATGTTTCATAGTTGGTACGGGCGCGGCGCCAAGCCCGCGAGCCAGAACGACGGCTGGTGGGACGAAGCCTGGAACATGTACGTGACCGGCGGCTCGCGCCGCAAGCCTGACCTCACCAAGGAGGGCGCCCCGGTCTTGTTGTCCTCTGCGAATCCCTACAACCGCATTACGCCGGGAGAGTCCTACGGGGACGGCGCGGCGTTCTTCGCGCGTCTCGCGCAGGCGATCGGCGACGAGACCTTGCGCGCACTGATGGCCGAGTTCTACCTCGCGCACGCACCCAACCCTGCCACTACCGCAGAGATGGAGAGCTTGCTCAGGGACAAGAGCGGCAAGTCCGAAGAAGTGCGCCGGCTATTTGAGCGCTACGTCTACGGCAAGGAAGCGGCTTCGGCTCCTGCCGGGGGCTAACGCGTTTCTAAAAGCCGCGTATCCTGTCGCGGGCATGTTCGGCTTAGCCCTCCTTCTCGTCGCGCAGCAATCGGCACTGGTCCCCGCCTCTGCGGGCCTTCCGGGCTTCGAACCTTTGGCGAGCAGCGCTGAAGAAATCCGCGCCGCCTTCCCCGACGCCTGGCGTCTGCCGCGCATGGACCGAGCTGGCCGCGAGTTGCCGTCGCAACTCTTTGAGCAGAGGGTGATCGGACTTGTGCGAGAGCCGCTTGCCGCCGCCGACACCGGCCGCCCTGCGCTGATGCTTGGAGATTTGCTTGCGCGCGTGGCTGCTGCCGAGCGCCTGCCCACGCTCGACGAAGCGCGCAAGGAACTCAAGGCAATCCTCGCCGATGCGCGCGCCCGTGTGCCCGCCGCACTGCTCCCGCAAGTCGAGGCCCTTCTGGATTTGCACGAGTTCCTCTCACCCAAATGGGATCCAGACGACGACGACGAGCGCTGCGGATTTCTGCTGGGGGAGAGTTGGGAGCTTCCCGTGGACTGTTGGCCGCGGCACGGCGGCAAGCGCATTGTGGATCAATGCGCAGTCTTCATCGCCGCCGACCTCGCCTGCATCAAGCTCGCCGAGACGGACTTCACAAAGTATTTTCTCTATCCGAACAACAACTACCTAGCGGTTCTCGCGGTGCCCAATAGTTATCGCGTGGAGCCCATGGATTGTGAGCCCGTCGCCGGCTTGCCTTGCGCCGCGCGCGCCACGATGTCGGCGGATCTACAGAGCGATCTGCCCTTCCCTTTCAGTAGTTACGTGCTGCGGCTGCGCATGATGAGTGAGATCGGCGCCGACGAGCGGGTGACCACCTGGATCTATTCCGACAGCCCGGATTTCTATTGGATGGCCGGCTATGACCGCTACGAGCCCGTGCACGACGCTACGGGCGCCTTCGTCGGCACGCTGGTGATTCGCCAATTCGGCTGCGACATCGATGGTGTGCCGGACGGCAGCTCCCATCATCATGGGGGGATGCGCAGCATGCTCGGCGGCGTGCGCCGCCAAGCCGAGGCGCTGGCACGAGAGCGCGCGGCACTGGGATTCTTCCCCGCCACTGGCGCCGTGCCGGTCACTCCCGTCGTGCCTGGTCGCCGCCTCTAGGCAGTTCTTCACCGGAACCTCACCTGAGAAGGCCATGCGTTTACCGCGCAGTCTTCACGGGCTTTCAACACACGGTTTTTATCGTGGTTTCATCACGCTGCAGCAGGGAAGTTCACTTCCTCGGCTTCCGTGAGTGAAAACCCAAAAACCATCAGGAGCAACTCCCTTGAATCCCTTCATGAAATCCATCCTTGCGCTGGGCGTGGCGTGTGTCGCAGCCAGTCCTGCGAGCGCCGCGCCGCAGAATGACTCCGTCATTCTCGTCAACAACGACATTGCGACCTCCACTACCTGGACGGCAAGCAACACCTACCGGCTGCAGAAGCAAATCTACGTGCTTCCTGGCGCAACCCTAACGATCGAGCCGGGCACGCTGATCGCGAGCACCACCGGGTTGGGCGGAAGTCTTGCGGTCACTCGGGGCGCGATGATCATCGCGCAAGGCACGAAGGACAGTCCGATCATCTTCACGTCCACCTCTGACGTTTCAACCTGGACCGGAGGTGATCCGAAGACCGGCGTTTGGCGCGAGGGGGCGAACGAGTGGGGCAACCTCACTCTCATGGGCAACGCGTACATCTCGGAGAACGCGGTGGTCGGCAACATTGCCAGTCCCAACGCAAACAACGTCGGCGACATGGAAGGCCTCGTGCGTGGCACCCAGACCGATCGCTACGGCGGTGGCAACGACAACGATGACAGCGGCACGCTGGCCTATGTTTCGCTGCGCTACGGCGGCAAGGTGGTCGGCCTCAGCAACGAGCTGAACGGCCTTTCCCTCGGCGGCATCGGCAGGGACACGGACATTCATCACGTGGAAGTGATGAACAACGTGGATGACGGGATAGAGATTTGGGGCGGCACCGTCAACCTTAAGTACGTCAGCATCTGGAACGTTGGCGACGACAGCTTCGACATTGACCAGGGCTGGCGCGGCAAGGCGCAGTTCGGACTGATCGTGCAGGGCCACAGCCTGGACGCCTCCCAAGGCTCGGGCGTTGGCGACAACTGCTTCGAGACCGACGGCGCGGAGGACTCCGACTGGCAGCCGGTAACGACCGGCGTGATCTACAACTTCACGGTGCTCGGTCAGCCGGTGGACGGTGACCACGGAACTGCTTGGCGCGACAACGCCCGAGTGCAGTATCGCAACTGCATCTTCATGGACATCGGCGAGGCTTGCGTCAAGTTTGACAACGTGGACGGCGACGGCGCCAACGGCTACGGATTCAACGGCACCCTCTCGTGGGCCTCAACCTGGACTACGGCGTTCAATG
>CAZCXL010000158.1:0-6369 GCA_964502625.1 uncultured Planctomycetales bacterium
ATTCTGGGCGAAATGGGCTCGGCACAGGCCAATCTCGCGATTGTGGGCGGGGGCGCAGCGGGCCTGATGGCCGCCCTGTGTGCGGCCCGCGCCGCCCCCGAGGGAATGAGCGTGGCGCTGCTCGAGGGCGCGCGCGAACCTGGCCGCAAAATCCTGATCAGCGGCGGAGGGCGCTGCAACGTGCTGCCCTCGGTGAGCGACCCCACGGATTTTTTCTCCCAAGGCTCGCCGAACACCCTGCGCCGGATGCTGGGGAGTTGGCCACTGGCTGAACAACGCGCTTTCTTCGCGGACGACCTCGGGATTGCGCTCGTGCTCGAAGAGGAAACAGGGAAACTTTTTCCCGTGGCTCAGCGCGCTAGCGTCGTGCGCGACCGGCTGCTCGAAGCCGCGCGTGCCGCGGGCGCAGCCTTGTACTGTCCTTGGCGAGTAACGGCAATCACGCACAAGAGTGGCCAGTTTGAGCTCACCGCCGACGACGGGCGCACTCTGCAGGCCGAGCGCGTGATTCTTGCCACCGGCGGCCGTTCGGTTCCCAAAACCGGCAGCGATGGCGCGGGCTACGGATTTGCGCGCGCGCTCGGCCATTCGGTGCTGCCCGTCTATCCGGCTCTGGTACCACTCACCACCGACGACCCGCGCCTTCCATCACTCTCCGGCATTGCGCTGCCAGTGCGTTGGCGCGCGCTCGTTCACGGCAAAATCATGGAAGAGCGGACCCGCGAGTTGCTCTTCACGCACCAAGGATTCAGCGGTCCGGCGATTCTCGATGCAAGCCACTGGTATACCCGTGAGGCTGCAGAAATCCGCGTCGCGTGGGGCGGATTGGGTCGCGAAGAGTGGACCCGCGCCCTCGACGCTTCCGGCGCAGGCCGGCGCTCGCTCGGATCCACCGTAGAGACCGTGCTGCCGGCGCGCCTCGCTGACCTGCTGTGCGGGCTCGCCGGCGCGCCTTCTGCGGTCCAACTCGCACAACTCGATCGGCCGCGGCGCGAACGTCTGCTGGAGTTGCTGGCCGATTTTCCGCTGCCCGTGCAAGGCAGCCGCGGCTTCGCGGTTGCCGAGGTGAGCGGCGGCGGCGTGCCACTGAACGAAGTGGATCCGCGCACGCTCGCCAGCCGCGCCTGCCCTGGTCTTTATCTGTGCGGGGAAATTTTGGACGCCATCGGCAGGATTGGCGGCTTCAACTTTCAATGGGCGTGGACGACCGGCCGAATGGCTGGTGTCGGCGCGGCTACGCGCGCAGTGCCTGCAACAGATACGGCAGGCTGATCTCGTAGCGCGAGTCATTGTCGAAGTGCCCGCCCGCGTAGAACTCGGCGCGATGCGCGATGCCGAGCGCGCTCAGGCGCGCAACAAATCGCCGCAAGCCCCACTGCAGAGCGAACTCGTCTCCTTCGCCAGCGTCGAGATAGAGAGCGCGCAGACCGCGCAACGCGTCGGCCTCAGCGCCACCGTCAGCGACACGGCACAGGGGATCAAAGCGGAGCCACTTGGCGAACGCTTCCGGCCGCGGGTCTCCGGTGTCCGGGTCCACCGGAAGTTCGCAGCCCCACGGTGAATGCGGATCCGGCGCATAGCAATGGCCGAGCGCGAGCATCTCCGTGCCCGCATGCTCGGGGAAGCCGAACTTCTCCATGCGCGGGATCCCGTCAAGAAAGGCGGCGGGTCCGCCCGCCTTGCGCCAAGCGTTCAGGGCGTCGGCAAAACCGCGAGCGTGACTCACGTCGAAGCCCAAATCCCCGCAGTGCGAGCCCGCCGCCTGAAACAAGCCCGGTCGACGCATGGCGAGGTGCAGTGCCCCGAATCCTCCGCTCGACTTGCCGAGCACCACCCGGTTATTCGGTCCCCCACAGCCGTAGGTCCGTTCCACCGCCGGCAGTACTTCATCGCAGACCAGGTCCTCATAGCGACCAGTACCCGTCGAGTTCACGAACTGAGAGCCACCGAGCCGTGTCTCGCAGGCAGGCCACACCAGGACCGCGCGCGGAATCCTGCCCTCGGCCATGGCGCGCGCAATGCGCTCCGCCAAACTGTCCTGCCACATCGAGGTCTTGTTCAGCACCTTGTGAGCGAATCCGGTGTAGCCGAAGAGCACGACCACCAGCGGTAGGCCCGCGGTGCTCCCACCCGGCGGAATCAGCACCGGATGGGCGCGTATATGCGGATCGCCAAGCGGGTTGCCGCGGAGTGCTGTGCTCTCCAACTCCAGAACGGTGAGCACGGTTCCGCCGGCCAGCTCTCTGCGGTACTGCAAGCGCATGGCTGAAGGATAGTGATGCGCTGGAAGCCGTCGATCTCGCGGGATACCTTGGGCGCGCCATGACGCCTCGCGTTCTGAGACTCCTTCCCCTCGCCCTCGCCACTGCGTTCGTCGTTGCCTGCGCCGCACCGCAACCCGCCGCGGAGGGACCCTCTCCGTACGACTATGCGCTCAGCGACGGGGAAATCGGCATCGTGCCGCTGCCGCCCGGAGAGGCCTGGCCGGATTTCTCCATCGGTTGGCAGATGCGAGAGGAACTGATCGGCGCCGCGTCGCGCAGTCTGGTCTACCTCTCGAAGCCCTCCTCCAAGACCTTCTTCCCTTACGGTGAAGGCGATGAGATCACGCACGACCTGATGGTGGCCTCGCTGACGCGCTTCCAGCAGGTGCTGGAAACCTCTGCCACCTCGGAAGAATTCCTTCAGCATTTGAATCAGGAGTTCGAGGTTTGGGTGGCGCGCGGCCGCAGCAACACCGGCGACGTCTTTTTCACCGGCTACGGCACGCCGATTCTTGACGGCTCCATGACGCGGACTGGCCCCTACCAGTATCCGCTCTACGCCAAGCCCGACGACCTGGAGAAGGACCCCAAAACCGGCGAGATCCTGGGACGGCGTCAGGCGGACGGCACATTTACCCGCTACTGGTCCGCGGCCGAGATGCAGTCCAACGGCGTGCTCGTGGGCAAGGAACTGGTCTGGCTCACGAATCCTTTCGATGCGTACACCGCGCAGGTGCAAGGCAGCGCCGTGATCCGGCTTGCCGACGGCACTCGATTTGAGGTCGGCTACGCAGGCAAGAACGGACATGAATACCGCAGCATCGGCCTGATCCTGGTCGAAGAAGGAAAAATTCCCAAGAGCCGGCTCTCTTTGCAGGCGCTGCGCGATTACTTCGCGCAGAATCCCGCCGAAGCCGAGCGCGTGTTGCCGATGAATCCTTCCTTCGTTTTCTTCCAAGAGAGTTCGGGCGGTCCTTACGGATGCCTCGGCCAGCCGGTCACGGCCCTACATTCGATCGCCACCGACAAGGACGTGTTCCCGCGCGCCGCGTTGGCCTACGTGGAAGCGCGTCTGCCCGATTTCGGCACGAATGGCCAGCTCGTGCAGCGTCCGCACCGTTTCTTCGCGCTCGATCAGGACCGCGGCGGTGCCATCCGCTCCGCAGGCCGCTGTGACGTTTACATGGGACTCGGTGACGACGCGATGGCCCGCGCCGGCCAAGTCGCGAGTCGCGGCCGGATGTTCTACTTGTTCCTCAAACCGGGCCGCTCCGGCGTGGCGAAGGCCAACACCACCTGGGCGCCGTAGGGCGGATAGTCCACGCGGCAGCGGAAGGCGCGCAACTTTTTGGTGTTCCATGCGAGTCGGTCGCAGAGTCGCGCCACGAGTTGGGGATAACGAGGCATCTCGGGACAGTCGATCGAATCCAGGCCCTTGCCGAGCCCGAACACGCTCTCGGGAAGATCAAGGCGGTCGATGTCGCGCGCGGGATCGTTGACGTCGGCCACACCTTCGAAGGTGGTGTCGTAGAGGAAGAGGTCTGGGTGTTGACCCGGATAGAGATCTTCGTGGACGAGCACGTCGAAGATCAGAGTGCGAACCGGCGTGCTGACTTCGGCGAAGAAGTGGTTTAGCCGAGGCGGTGAACCCGGCAAACGGCCGTAGATCAGCTCGGCCCGGTTCACTTCGACCAACAGCATGTCCACCGCAGAACGCAGGCCGAAGGCGCGGCCGCCCAACAAATAATGCATGGTGTCGCCGAAGCGGCGCGGCTCGATCGGCGCGGGCGGAGCGACGCAGAATTCATGCAGTGCGAAGGGATCGCTGCCGTCGGCAAAACCAGCGTGGGGTTCGGGAGCGCGTTCGTCGCTGCGCTTGCTCAAGCGCCGAGTGGCGAGTTTCACCGCCGCGGCCGGCCGCATCCGCCGCAATCCGAGCAATCCCATGAAGCAGATGAGGTCCATCTGGCCTTCCACTTGGCTCGGGTGCAGGATCACGGTCACCACGCTGGTTTCTGCGGCGGCGCCCTTGATCTGACTCCAGGCGCGAAAGACGTCTTGCTTGCGGTTGAGCGCGAAGTCGCCCTGCTCATCCGGCAACCATGCCGTGAGCAGCGCATTCAGACCACCCCGTCCGCCGGTTTCCTCACGGAGTAGCCGCTCGAAGGCGTCAATGGCCTGAGCAGCGGTCTTGCGCATGGCTTCACTCCCGCCCGCGCCTTCCGCTCCAAGCAAAAAGCGCCGCAACGGCTCCGGGCCGGGCACGTGATACAGCACGGAAATCGGATCCGACTGCCGCAAAGCCTTGAGCAAGCGGCTTGCGAAGACCTTGTTCATGCCCGTCGAGATGCGCACGGATTGCATCACGCTCACGGCGCTTGGCAGGGCGGCCACGACGGCGTTCAACGCCTTCGACAACTCCGCTCCGAGCGCGGCAACGCGCTCAGACGTTAAATTCGACGAGGAACGGGGCTTCATCCGCTGGTCAGAGGCTAGCAGCGCCCGGCGCGAGAGTCCTGCGCTACCCTGATGCGTTGGGCCACCGCCCACCGTCTCATTCCCTGCCACCGCCGATGCGCACCGCACTCGCTTCCCTGTTCTTCGTCCTGCCGACCTTTGCCCTCTCAGGATCTCCCACTCGGCAAGAGCCCGCCGCAACGCCGGCCGTGGAGCAAACTGTGTGGCACGGCGTATTCGTTCCCTCTCCTCAAGATGCGGCGCCGATCGAAATCTGGCCCGAGTCGTGGGCAGGTGAGTGGTTGCTCTTGGAAGTGCTTCCACACGGCACTTGGGTGCATGAGAGCCAGGTCATCGCTCGCTTCGATGCACGGGCCTTGACCGAGGCGCTCGAGCGCACTGAGCGTGACTTGGCTTCAGCGCGCTTGGAACACCGAATTGCTGTGCGGCGCGCGGAACTCGAATCCGCTTCCGACCAAGAGCGCCTTGCCGGCGCAGTCTCTGCTCTCGCGCGCGCGAAAGAGGACTTCGAGGCCTGGCGCACCGTGTTCATGCCGCTTCGTCGCGAGCAAATGACCCTCTCCGAGTTGAACTCTCAGCACGGGATTGAAGATCAGGAAGACGAATTGGAGCAACTCGAGGCCATGTACGGGGCCGACGAGCTCACGGACGCCACGGAGGAAATCGTGTTGATGCGCTCCCGCCGCAATCTTGCGCAATCTCGCACTCAGTTGGAACTCGCGCGTCGGCAACGCGCCCATACCGCGGAAGTGGAATGGGTGCATGAAGATCAAGAGAAGGAGGAAGCCATGAGCCGGCAGATCAGCGCCGTGGAACGGTTGCATGCCTCCCTCGAGCTCGACGAGCTCGCCCGCAAAGACCGCGTGCAGCGCAGTGAAGTGGAGCTTGGTCGTATGGAGCGAGATTTCACGCGGCTGCGCCAGGACGCGACGAATCTGGAGTTGCGCGCCCCTCGAGAAGGACTCCTGCTGCACGGCGCGGTGGGCGATTACGAACCCGGACACGTGCCGCCGCGGCACGTGCGCGGAGATCGCGCGGCGACGCGTCGTCCCGTATTCACGATCACGAGTGGCAGCCAATACCGCGTAGCGCTCGAAGTCGGAGACACGGAGCGTGGGTCACTCACGCCTGGGCAAGGAGTGCTGGTGAGCAGCCCGGGAGTCCTCGGCTTCCAGCGCGCGGGACGCCTTGAAGTGGAACTATTCCCCCTACCGCGCGGCGGAGAGGAAGCAAAGTTCGCGGGAATCGTTTCCCTAGAGGGAGAGCTGCACGGCATCACGCCGGGAATGCGCGCTGAAGTGCGTCTACCCCCCCAATGATCCTCGCCCTCTGTCTCGCCGGCGCGCTCCTCCAGCAGCAGGCCGCCGACAACCCTTGCACTCAGGTCGGGCGCGCGGAAGGTTTGCGCGAAGGACTCGCGTGGTTGGTGCGTGAGCAGAATCCGGATGGCAGTTGGGGCAGCCACAACTCGCCGCGCCCGATTGAGGTGCTCGCCGACGTACCCGGTAGTCACGATGCTTTCCGCATCGCCACCACCGGATGGTGCGGGTTGGCGCTCTCGCGCGCAGGCGCTGGCAGTCCGGAAGCCGCGGCAGCGCGCGACCGCGGCGTAGACGCACTGCTGAGT
>CAZCXL010000159.1:0-6357 GCA_964502625.1 uncultured Planctomycetales bacterium
CACCCGGCGGAAGCCCTTCGCCTCCACTTCTACAAAGCTCTCTTCCTGCTCCTGGGTCAGCACTACGGAGACATTTATCAAATCACGCACGAGTCTCACGACCCGGTGATTCCAAACCCGACGCCTTGGCCGAATTCCGGCGTGCCCACGGCTTGGTTGCTGATCCCCGCGTTGGTCGGCACTGGGTTCTGGCTGGCGCGCCGCGGCCGCGCCGCCGGTCCGGAGTTGCTCCTGCTGCTCATGCCTTTGGCGGTGGTGATCGTGTTCTGGTATTCGCCGCGCTATCGCTTGCCGGTGGTGGTGCCGGCGTGCTTGCTCGCCCCTTACGGCGTGGCAGCTCTGCTCCGCCTGCAGCCGCAGCTTCTCGGTCGGGGACTCGCTGCAGTGACCGTGCTCGCCACTCCACTGCTCGGTCTCGCGCTGCGTCCCGGCGGCGCCGGCTTCGACGCGCCCGCGAGCTATCAGCCCGAGTACGAGTTGCACGTGGGCGAAGCCCTCATGAATCTCGAACTGCCCGCGCCCGCCTTGGAGCGCTTCGAGCGCGCGGAAGCCTTCGGCTACCAACGCGCGATCGTCTACGAGTACATGGCCAACATGAAGGTGGAGCTTGGACGCGCCCTCGAGGACGCGGGCGACCCCACTGCCGCCGCGCTTTCCTACGACGAAAGCCTCCCGCTCTACTCTCGCGCCATCGAACTCAACGCCGAGCGCGTCAGCGCCTGGATCGGTCGCGGGGCCACGCTCGTCTATCGTGGACAGCGCGAGGCCGGTCTCCGCGACCTCCGACACGCCCTCGAACTTGCTCAGGCTGCTCAAGACTTGACCGCGATCGCTCACCTCGAACGCATTCTCAACGCTCCAGGAGGTTGACATGGCCGCACGCAAATCCCGAACTCCGCTTCAGCCGCGCCGGCTCGCCGCCGCCGATCTGCGTTGGACCTGCCCTGTCGGCTGGATTCCGGCTTCGCGTCGACGCCGCTTGAGCGCCCAGGAGACGCTCTTCGGTCAGGACCGAGCGCTCCAGGCCTTGGCGATGGGCCTCGCGCTCGACGCGCCGGGTTACAACGTCTTCGTGTGCGGGATCGGCGGCACGGACCGCGCCGAGATCGTGGTTTCCTTGCTGCGCCAAATGCGCCTGGATTGCGTGCTGCCGCGCGACCACGTATTCGTTCACAACTTCGACGGACCGATCGCGCCGAAGCACCTGCCGCTGCCTCCCGGCGGAGCCGCGGCGCTCGCCGAAGGCATGGAGCGTTGGGTCCACGCGCTCTCCACCGAGGTGCCCAAGCTGCTGCGCGGCAAGCCGCACTTGGCCCGCCGCCATGGGCTGTTTCGCCGCTATCAGAAGGCTGAAGCCCAACTCTTTCAGCGCCTCGAAAAGCGGCTGACCGCGGCGGGATTGAGCGTGGCGGTGGTCGAAGACGAAGTTGGCTCCCGGCGCGAAGTGCTCGTGCGCGTCGGCGAGGAGTTGGTCGGACATGAGAAGGTGCCCGATGCCGTGAAATCTGGCGCCCTGAGCGAAGAGCGCGCCGCCGAACTGCTGGCCGCCCGTGACCGGCTGCTGCCGGAAGTGGACAAGGCCCAGCATCAATCCCGCGCTTTGGGGCTCCGCCTGGTGCGCGAATCACGCAACTTGGACGAAGCCATGGTGCAGGAGGCGGTCGAAGGACTCACTCTGGCGCTCGCCGAAGAACTCGGAGCGGAAGAGACGCTCGGCGCCTGGCTCGGCGACTGCGCACGCTTCGCGCTCAACAACACGCAGTTATTTCTCCAGCGCCAGGCTCGCGAAGCCGCCGGGAAAAACAACAGCGACGACGAAGAGGACGAGGACTCGCCGCCGCGGCCCACGCGACCCGGCTTGGAGGTGTTCGAAGTCCACATCGTGCGCACTCTGCGGGATCCGGAATGCCCGATCGTGTTCGAGCAGCACCCGAACTACTCGAATCTCTTCGGCACGGTCGAGCGGCACCTGATCCGTAACGGTCCCGGCCACATCCACAAGGCAGTGCGTCCCGGATCTTTACTTTCTGCCGACGGCGGCTTCCTGGTGCTGAACGCGCGCGACGTCTTCAAGGAAGCCGAAGTCTGGCGCGCGCTCAAGCGCACTCTCCAGAACGGCCGCCTTGCCGTGCACGCCCTCGAAGGCCTCTCCCCGCTCGGAGTCACCGGCGCGCGGCCGGAAGCGATCCCGATCCACGTCAAAGTGGTGCTCGTCGGCGACGAAGATCTCTACGAGAACCTGCACGAGCAGGATTTTGATTTCCCTCACATCTTCAAGGTCAAGGCCGACTTCGACGACAGCGTGGAACTCGATCAGAAGAACGTCGAAGGCCTGGTGCACACGCTACGCGACCTCGGCGAGCGCGAGAACCTGCTGCCCTTCGCGCGTGACGGCTTACAAGCCTTGGTCGAGCGTGCGGTGCGCGACGCCGGACGGCGTTCGCGCGTGTCCTCGCGCATCGCGGTAATCGCCGACTTTGCGCGCGAAGCTTCGTACCACGCCAGGCGCGCCGGCGCGAAGCGCATCCGCCGCGAGGCAGTGGAGACCGCGCGCATCAAGTTCCGCGAAATGCACACCCTCGAAGCGGAATGGCATCAACGCACCATTCTGGAGGGAGTCACCGTGATCGAGACGGTCGGCAAGCGCGTGGGCAGCGTCAATGCGCTCACCGTGGTCCGCTTGGGCCCGATGGCTTTCGGCAGACCCGCGCGCGTCTCGGCGATGTGCGGAGCCGGCGAGGAAAACTACGCAAGCCTTGACCGTGAGGTTGAGTTGGCGGGCGCGATCCACAACAAGGGCGTGTTGCAGATGGAGAACGTCATGCGGTTCCGCTACGGCCAGACTCGGCCATTGCCCGCCAAGATGAGCGTGATCTTCGATCAATCGTATGGGCCGATTGACGGCGACTCTGCCTCAAGCACCGAGTTCTACGCGCTGGTCTCGGCGATCTCCGACGTGCCGTTGCGCCAAGACGTCGCGGTCACCGGCGCCGTCGGCCTGCGTGGCGAAGTGCTCGCCATCGGCGGAGTCAACGAGAAGATCGAAGGCTTCTTCGAGTTGTGTTCGCTGCGCGGCCTGACCGGCACGCAAGGGGTGATGATTCCCACTTCGAACGTCGTGGACCTGATGTTGCCTCCCGAGGTGCTCACCGCCATCCAGAAGCGCCAGTTCCACGTGTGGTCGGTGTCGCACATCGATCAAGGCATTGAACTGCTCAGCGGACGCGACGCGTCCGAAGTCGACGAGCGCGTGCGTGCGCGCCTCCAAGCCTTGCATGAAGCGAGCAAAGAGGAAGACGAGGCCAAGCGGAGCGGCGCCAGCGCAAACACCCACAGCCCGAGCCCGGCTGCGCCCTTGCACAAGCGCCGTCGCCGGCCGCGCAAGGGCAAGCGAGAGCAGGACTAGAATGCCACGGCGGCAGTGGGCCGCCTCGCAGCATGCGTTTCCTCGATCCTCACATTCACTGCTACTCGCGGGTCACCGACGACTACGAGGCCATGTTCCTGGCCGGATTACGCGCGGTGGTTGAACCGTCCTTCTGGCTCGGCCAACCCCGCACCACCGCGGGGACCTTCCGCGACTACTTCTCTTCCATCCTAGAGTTTGAGCGCAGTCGCGCCGCGGACTTCGGCATCACGCATCGCTGCACGATCGGCCTCAACCCGAAGGAAGCCAACAACGAGCGCCTCGCGGACGAAGTGCTGGAAATGCTTCCGGAGTTCGCCTCACGCCACGGCGTTGTGGCGATCGGGGAACTCGGCTACGACGCGATCACTCCGGCGGAAGAACGCGCTTACGTGAAGCAGATCGAACTCGCGCAAAAACTCCAACTGCCGATCATGGTGCACACGCCGCACCGCGACAAGCATCGCGGCACGATGCGTTCGATGGACGTGCTCGTAGACATGGGTGTGGATCCCGCGACCGTCGTCATCGATCACTCCACGGAAGAAACGACGCGCGAGATCTTGGAGCGCGGATTCTGGGCCGGTCACACCGTCTATCCGCAAACCAAACTCACTTCTGAGCGCTTCGTGAACCTTTATCACGACCACGGCGTCGAGCGCATGTTGATCAATTCGAGCGCGGACTGGGGTAAGGCCGACCCGCTGAGCGTGCCCAAGACTGCCGCTCTGCTGGAACGCCGCGGAGCCAGCCCAGAGCGCGTCCAAAAGTTGGTTTGGGACAACCCGGTGGCATTCTTTGGCGCGAAGCGCCTAGATCTACCCACCGCCGGCGAACAGCCGGATCCGGAACCCACCAGCGCCACGCACAGCCGCATCCGGGACGAGCACCGGCCGGCCGGGCGTTAGAACAACCCGCCGATCTGCCCGTTACCGTCCTCCCCCCTGAGTGTATTCCTCAGAGGGAGAGATGAATCGAAGGCCTAAGGCCAAGGCCAAGGGTGCCGCAGATCGGGGGGTTTGCGGTGCCCGTTTTTCTTAGATGTCTTGCTGCTCGCGCAGTTCCGCGATCTCGACTTCCACCACGCGAATCTGACGGTTCTGCAACACGCGGAGGGACGCTTTCTGGCCGGGTCCCAACGCGGCCACGCGCGCGCGCACGTGCCCGGCATCGGAGATCTCCACGCCATTGATCGTGAGCAGCACGTCGTTGGCCTTGAGGCCCGCCTTGCTGGCTGGTCCGTCGGGCTCCACGGAGCGCAACACCGCGCCATGCGGCCGATCCAAGCCCAGCGTCTTGGCAAGATCTGCGGAGACACGATCCACGCGGATGCCCATCCAACCGCGCCGCACCTTGCCAAACTCGGCGAGGTCTTCGCAGAAGCGTTGGGCAATCGCGCTCGGCACTGCATAGGAGATGCCGCTCCATGCGGTCGAACCGCCCGAAGCACCGATCGCAGTATTGATCCCCACCACTTCCCCCGCCATGTCCACCATCGGGCCGCCGGAGGAGCCGCGATCGATGAATGCGTCGAACTGGACGAAGTCTTCGTAGGAGTCCGGGTTCTGATTCAATTTGCGATGCAAGGCACTCACCACGCCCAAGGAAGTCGTGCCGTCGAGTTGCAGCGGGCTACCCACTGCCATCACCAAACTTCCGGGACGCAAGCGGTCGCTGTCACCCCAGTTGAGTTGCTTGCGGGGCGAACCCGGCGCGACTTTCACCACCGCGAGGTCCGTCTGCTTGTCTACACCCAGGACCTTGCCGAGTTCTTCGCGCCGATCGTAGAAAGTGACCCGAACGGTCTTGGCATCTTTCACCACGTGAGCGTTGGTGACGATCAGCCCGGCGAAGGCATCCACCACGAAGCCGCTGCCCTCTCCGTTGATCACTCCGCCACCCTCTCCAGCGAGGGAGACGTGCAGAGTCACGGTGGCGTCGGCCACCTGAGCCGCCAGTCCCTCGATGGCCGTCGAGAGGACCGCGAGCTCGCTGGAGCCCTGGATGGGCGCAGGGTCCGAGAAAAGCGGGCGAGAAAGCCCAATACCCAAACCCAGGGCTAGTATGAGAGGTAGAAGGAGGCGTTGAGGGACGGTGAGACGCATCGCAACCCTCTTCTACGCCCGCGCTAGCCCATGAATCGATGAAATCCCTCCTGCTCGCCACTCTGACCCTGGTTGTGCTCGGCGCTCTGGCCTTTTTGTTCCTGATCGATCCCAGCGCGCGGAATACCGAGTTGGAACCCAACTCCAACTCACCCGACCTCCAGCCGGGGAGTGTCGCAGTCTCAGCCGGATCCACGCAGGACCCGGCCGCCGCGCTGACTTCTCGAACTGAGGTGAATCCCGTTTCCAGTTCCGGCGCGCGCGCAGGACAAGTGGATAGCCTGGTTTTCGAAGGACCTGCCGCACGCATTCAGGCCCGTATGGTGGATGCTCAAGGACGCCCGGCCGCGCATGCCAGCGTGCAGATCTTGCGCGCAGACGTAGAGCAAGAAGGCTGGCCGGATGCGCCACCCGAGTCCCAGGATGAATTGGAGTGGCCGAGAATGGATGCGGATGCGGAAGGCCGCGTTGCCGTAGACGTGCCCGCGGGAGTCGGCCTGCGCCTCGACTTCGGCGGCGCCTTGTGGCGCGTGCAGGCACGCGCCGTCCAAGCCTTGCGCCCGGACGAGGTCGCGGACTTCGGCGAGATTGCGCTGACTCCTGCAACGCGGCTGGTCGGTCGCGTGCTCGACGCTCAAGGCAAAGCGCTTGCAGGAGCCATCGTGGCCCTGCGCGCAGCGGACGCCGGCGAGTTCTGGGAAGGCCACGCGATGTTGCAGAACGCCACCTCAGATGAAGCGGGTCGCGTGGAGTTTCCCGGCGTGCCACGCAGCCGCGTCCGGATTGAGGCCGTGGCCTCCCGTCACGCCAAGTTGGTGATTGAAGCGCTCGAAGTCGCAGGCGATG
>CAZCXL010000160.1:0-6301 GCA_964502625.1 uncultured Planctomycetales bacterium
TCGGAGAGTTCGTGCAGCGCGAGAGCTGTTTGATGAGAGAAAACCCCTGCCTGCTCCGACCAGAGCCAGGGCGCCACGAGTTCCTCGTGCTCGGTCGGCGGGAAGTGCACCAGACGCAGCACGCCGCGGCGGACTCTCCGCATTCGTCCCGCGAGGATGTGCTTGTGGAGCAGAGGCCCCGAGTAGCCCGCCTCGGATGCCTGGGCAGTGGTGAAGTGCCCCGCCTGCGCCGAGGCCAGTTCGTACAGCCGATCCCAATCCGGTTGGCGCGAGCACGGGGGGGTGGAGCGGGCCAAGCACAAAGATTAACCCAGAGTTAAGTATTGTGCAGATCAATCCTGAAGTCGCTCCGGCTCGCGTCTTCACTCTTCCGGGATCATGTCTCCGCAGGCAGGCTCGACGAGGGAGTCGAACGCAGGTGACAGCGGATTCGAGCCGCTGACCATTGCCCCGTGCCGCGGCCCGGTTGTTAAGCCAAAATCCCGCGCACTACTTCGCCGGCCACGTCGGTCAAGCGGAAGTCACGGCCTTGGTGGCGGTAGGTGAGGCGGCGGTGATCGATGCCACACAGATGCAGCATCGTCGCGTGCAAATCGTTGACGTGCACCACGTCCTCGACCGCGCGGTAGCCGAGCTCGTCGGTGGCGCCCCAACTCATGCCGCCCTTGACGCCGCCGCCGGCGAGGAAGACCGAGAAGCCGAGGATGTGGTGATCGCGCCCGTCACCCTGGCCCATCGGCGTGCGGCCGAACTCGCCGCCCCATAGGATCAGAGTGTCGTCGAGCATGCCGCGTTGCTTGAGATCTTGAATCAGCGCGGCCGATGCGCGGTCCACCTCTTGCGCGCTCTGCGGCATGTGCGTGGAGATCCCGCCGTGGTGATCCCACGCGCGGTGATAAAGCTGAATGAAACGCACGCCGCGCTCGGCCAGCCGCCGCGCCATCAAACAATTCGACGCGAAGCTGCCGTCGCCAGGGTTGGTCACGCCGTAGAGCGCGCGGATCTCTTCCGGCTCGCTGCTCCAATCCATCAACTCCGGCACGGAAGCCTGCATGCGCAGCGCCATGTCGACCTGGCGCATGCGCGTTTCGATCTCCGGATCCCCGCGCTCCTGCAGCGCCATCGCGTTCAGCCGGTTGATCTCGGCGACCGTCGCGTTCTGCGCGGCTTCGTCCACGCCGGCGGGCCGGCCGACGTAGTGCACCGCGTCGCCGCGCGATTGGAACTGGATCCCCTGGAAGCGGCTCGGCAGAAAACCAGCCGACCATTGCCGCGCCGACACCGGCTGCTGTCCGTTCGACCCCGATGAAGTCAGCACCACGAATCCCGGCAGATCTTCCGTCTCCGCGCCGAGCCCGTAGAGCAGCCACGAACCCATGCTCGGCCGGCCCTTGATCGTCGAGCCGGTGTTCATGAAGGAATGCGCCGGATCGTGGTTGATCTGATCGGTGTGCAGCGAGCGGATCAGGCACAACTCGTCGGCCACGCTGCCGAGATGGGGAAAGATTTCCGCGATCTCCAAGCCCGACTCGCCGTACTTCTGGAAGGCGCAGAACGGTCCAAGCGCGTTCAGCGTCTTGTTCTGCAACTGCGCCAACTGCTGGCCCTTGGTGAAGGATTCCGGGAACGGCTGACCGTGGATGCGCTTCAACTCCGGTTTGAAGTCGAAGCTTTCCAGATGCGAGGGCCCGCCGGCCATGCAGAGGTGGATGATGCGCCTGACGCGCGGCGCGTGATGTGGCGGGTTCACGACACCGCTCCAGCGCGCGTCTGCCGCCGGCGCGGTCGCCGCGCGCGGCAGCACGCAGCCGAAGAGTTGCGCCATCCCCAGGCCGCCGAGGCCGAGGCTCGCGCCGCGCAGCAGCGCGCGTCGGCTCAGTCCGTCTGGGTTAGAAGCGGGTGAGGGTTTCATGGAGGTTGAGGAGCACGCGGCAGACCGCGGTCCACGCGGCGAGTTCGACGGCGTCTAGCTCGGCCGGACGCGGGGCAATGCCCACGCCGAGCAAGGCTTCGGCGCGGGCGGGGTCGGCGTGGAAGGAGGCGAGCTGCGCGAGCCGGAACTCCTGCAAGGCGCGCTGCTCCGATGCCGACGCGGGCCGGCCGACCGCGCGCAGGAAGGCTTCGTCCAGACGCTGCGCCGCCGTGCGCGACTTGCCCGCAAGCAATGTTTGCGCCAAGACGCGCGCCGCTTCGACGAAGGATGGATCGTTCAGCAGCGTCAACGCCTGCTGCGGCGTGTTGGAGTTCCCGCGCGCGGCCGTGCACTCCTCGCGCGAGGGCGCGTCGAAGTTCGCGAGCATCGGCTGCAGGAACGTCCGCTGCCAGTGCGCGTAGACGCCGCGCCGCCACTGCCGCTCGTCGGTGTCGGCCTGATACTCGCGGTCCGGGAACTGCAGCGGCGCGTAGTAGCCAGGCGGTTGGTAGGGATGCGCGCTCGGCCCGCCGATCTCGTCGTTGAGCAGCCCGGCGATGAACAGCGCGTTGTCGCGCACGAACTCCGCCTCGAGACGGCGCGGTGTCTGCTGCGCGAAGAGGCGGCCCTGCGGATCGCGCTCGCGGAGTTCCGGCCGCGCAGTGGCGGATTGCCGGTAGGTGGCCGACAGCACGACCGTGCGGATCAATTGCTTCACGTCCCAGCCATCGCGGAAGTCGGCGGCGAGCCAGTCGAGCAACTCCGGGTGGCTCGGCCAGTCGCCCTGCGAGCCCAGATCATCCACCACCGGCGCGAGTCCGGCGCCGAAGAACAACTTCCACACCTGATTGGCGAAGGTGCGCGCGGCGAGCGGGTTGTCGGCCGAGGTCAGCCAGTTCGCGAGGTCGAGTCGGGTGAGGCGCGTGCCTTCCGCCGGCGTCGGCTGCGGCAGGAAGTGCGGCGGCGCCGGCTCAACGACTTCGCCGCTCTCGTCCTGCCAGTTGCCGCGCGGCAGCACGCGCGTGACGCGCGGCGTGACCGGAACCGAGATCACCGTCATCGCCTTGCCGCCGCGGCACTCGAAGATGCGGCGTTGCCAGGCGCGCGCGCGGTCGGCGGCGGGAAGTGCTGCGGGGGCAGAGGTGCCGAGCAGCCATAGTCGGCCGAGGTCTGCGCCTTCGTCCGCGAAGGGCGAGGTCGAGACGCGTACGCAGCTTGCGGCGGAATTGCCGAGGGCGATTTCGAGCACGTCGCCCTCTGCGGCGGTGAAGGGCGCGGCGAGCAGCCAGGTTGCGGTCTGCACGCGCTGATGCGCGGCAGCGGAAGTGCGCCATCCGCCGAGCACGCCCAGCACTGCGGCGCCGTTGAAGTAGTTCGGATCACTGTGATCCGCTTCGGCGGCGTGGAAGGCCAGCGGCTGCTCCGTGCTGTCCGCACCGCGCTGCAGTTTTGCCGCGAGCGTGACCCAACTTTGGCCGCTGCCGCCACGAATGATGCTCCCTCCGTGCTGCGCATGAGGAAGCAATTCGACGCGGAGCGCCGCGACCGGCCCGGTGGCGAGCGGCAGGCGCAGCTTCAGCGTCTTGGCGTCGCCGGTCAGGAGCACGGCGCCGTCCTCGAGGACGTGCTCCACAGGTTCCAACACTTCAGGAATCGGCGTTGCCCAGCCGTCGGGATGCTGCCGCAGAAATTCCTCCGCCGCGCGCGTCCACGCCGCGAAATCCTCCGCGTGCTCCGCCGCCGCCGCGCGCGCTTCCTCGTCCACGCGCTGGCGTAGGTCCGCGATCCGTCGCAGCAGCGCGCGGTTTTCCACCTCCAACTCCGGCGGGAAAGGATGATCATTCGACCAACCGCGCAGATCGGGGTTCGGCGTGTAGTCGTAGTCCTGATAAACACCCCACTCCCGCACGTCGGCGAAGAAGGCGCCGAGCGAGTAGAAATCCTTCGTCGAGAACGGATCGAACTTGTGGTCGTGGCACTCGGCACAGCCCATCGTCGAGCCCAGCCAGATCGCGCTGACGGTGCGCACCCGGTCGGCCCTGTGCTTGGCCAGGTACTCGCCGGGTTGCGCGCCGCCCTCGCGCGTCACCATGTTGAGACGATTGAAGCCGGTGGCGATGAGTTGCTCCTCGGACGGCGCGGGCAGCAGGTCGCCGGCCAGTTGCTCGCGCGTGAATTGGTCGTAGGGCTTGTTGGTGTTGAAAGAATCAATCACGTAGTCGCGATAGGGGAAGACGTTCAGCCCCTGATCGCCGTGATAGCCGACGCTGTCCGCGTAGCGCGCGAGGTCGAGCCAGAGCACCGCCATGCGCTCGCCGTAGTGAGGTGAGGCGAGCAGGCGCTCGACCTGGCGTTCATAAGCGTCGGGTCGCGCGTCGCCGAGGAACGATTCCATCTCTTCCGGCGTCGGCGGCAGCCCGGTGAGGTCGAGCGAGAGCCGGCGCAGCAGATCGCGCGGCGCGGCCTCGTCGGCGGGGGCGATGCGCTCGGCTTCCAGCCGCGCCAACACGAAGGCATCCACCGGCGTGCGCAACCAGTCGGCGCGCCGCACGTGGGGCACCGCCGGCCGCGCGAGCGGGAGGTAGGACCAGTGGTCCTCGTACTCCGCACCCTCCGCGATCCAGCGGCGAAGGATTTCCTTCTGCGCATCCGTCAGCGGCGCCCGCGTCTCCGGCGGCGGCATGTGCTCCTCCGGGTCATCGGCGAAGATGCGATAGATCAGTTCGCTCGCATCCGGATCGCCCGGCACGATCGCCTCCTTGGCGATGGCGACCTCACGCTGGTCGAGCCGAAGCTTGGCCTTGCGCTTGCCGGAGTCCGGCCCGTGGCAGGTAAAGCAGTGGTCGGAGAGGATGGGCCGGACATCGCGGTTGAAGGAGATCGGCTCGGTCGCGCGATCATCTGCCGGGCTTGTCCCAGCCAGCGCCGCCACTGATCCCAGCGCCAGCAACAGACTGGCGGCGGCGCGGATCGGACGTAGGCGGAAGTGCACGGACAAGGCTGACGGCGAGGATAGCGGGGGAGCGAATCCGCGGCGCCTCCACACTCCCCGATCCCGGCGTAACACCGCAGACTTTCGACCGTCAGGGTTACAGATGGCCGACCCTGAAGCTTGCAATCAGTCGGTGCCCGCATCCGCCTCCTAGCCGCGCTGGGACGAACCGCGTCTATTCAAGGCTTTGGAGGATTCGCCGGTACTTCTCATCCACCACCCTCGACATTGGCGCCGGATCAAGGCTGACTGAGTCTTCGCCCGGGTCGTTGACGACCAGCAATGGAACACTTCGAAATGCCGCAGAAAATGCGGCGAATATCCGGTATAATCACCGCAGAATCCGCGGCAAATGACCTACATCCACGAGCGATCCGGCTGGCCGGCCCTGCGCTGGGACTCCGCCAGCCTGTCGGCACCGCTGGCATCGGTCCGGCATGAGCTCGGCCGGCTGCTCGGCCGCATGGAGGGCTTGGGATTCGAGCTGCGCGCCGAGGCGAATCTGGCAGCTCTGACGCGCGAGGTGGTCACCACTGCGGCGATCGAGGGTCAGCACCTCGCCCCCGATGAGGTGCGCTCCTCGCTCGCGCGGCAACTCGGCCTGGACGCCGGTGGTCTGCCGCGCGCGGGCCGGGTGGTCGAGGGAATCGTCGAGGTCATGCTCGACGCGACGCGGAACTTCCACGCGCCGCTCACGGTGGAGCGGCTGTGGGCTTGGCACACCGCGCTGTTTCCGGACGGACGCAGCGGGCTGACGCCGCTCACCGTCGGCGCGTGGCGGCGCGCGGCGACGGAGCCGATGCAAGTCGTGTCGGGTCCGGTGGGAAGGGAGCGAGTGCACTTCCAAGCACCCGCCGCCGATCGGCTCGCGCGCGAGATGTCGCGCTTCTTGAAGTGGTTTGAGAACGGCAGCGAAACCGATCCCGTGCTGAAGGCGGGGGTCGCGCATCTTTATTTCGTCACCATTCACCCGTTCGAGGACGGCAACGGCCGCCTTGCGCGCGCCATCGCCGAGTTGGCCTTGGCGCGCGCGGATGGCGTGGGCGAGCGCTACTACAGCATGTCTTCGCAGCTCGAAGCAGAGCGCAAGGACTACTACGCCGTGCTCGAGTCCGCGCAGCGCGGCGGCGTGGACGTGAGCGATTGGCTGGCCTGGTTCCTCGGCTGCCTGCAGCGCGCCGTGGCGCGTTCCGGCGATCTGTTGGAAGCGGTGTATCGCAAGGCGGAGGTGTGGCGCCAATTGCAGGGCCAGCCGGTGAATGAGCGGCAGCAGTTGGTGTTGAACCGTCTGCTCGATGGATTCGAAGGCAAGCTCACGACCTCCAAGTACGCCAAGCTCGCGAAGTGCTCGACCGACACCGCGCACCTGTGACATCGTTGCAGTGCATTGAAGGCAT
>CAZCXL010000161.1:0-6297 GCA_964502625.1 uncultured Planctomycetales bacterium
CGCCCGTGAGCGCGTCCATCACGCGCACGATGATGTAGCCCGCGCGCGCGCTGAAGACGGCTGCAAACAAGCCTTAGCCGCGCGGGAGGAGGGGATCGTAGTCGAGATAGTTGCTGGCGAGCGGGAAGCGGTTCAGAACTCCGTCGGATCCGAAGTGCAGCAATTCTTGCGGCATCAAGGCTGCGCAGCCTGCGGGCGTGGGAAAGGAACCGCTGGCGAGAGCTCCAGTGAAACCGCGCAAGCCATCGAGCGGGAAGGCGAACTCCTCTGCGGGCAACTTTGCTTCGAGACGGACCGAGATCACGGAGTTTTGGTGAATCAAAAAAAGGCGGGGCGGTCCGCTCGCCGTGGGCCGCCAGGCCAGCAGCGCCGTTCCCAGCGACCAATGGCTTCCTCGCTCGAGGGCTTGCGGAAGCGGTGGCAGCGGGCTCGGATCGGGAAACCAGGCGGCGAGATCCGGCCAGTCGCGAGCTGGATCGCCCCATTCGCGCCGCCACCGCGCGCGTTGCAGTCGCTCGGCTCGGTTCAGATCGGATCGCTGCAACTCGGCGGCGAGATGCTCCTGCACGGCGACGGCGCGTCCGAAAGCGCGTAGCAACGGTTGGGACAGCGGACTTCCGGCGAGGGCTTCGCGTGCCTCACGTTCGTAAGCGGCGGCTTGGGAAGGGTTCTCAAGGAGGTGGGCCAGCATCGCGTCCGCCCACGACACCAGGGGAATGCCGCGCACCGTCAATTTCCCGGCTTCGTCCAGCAGCAGCAGAGCGGCGAGAGCGCGCCTCGTCTCCTGGCTATCGCCTTCGTCCATGGCGAGCAAAGCTCGAGCGCGCGCGAGGGTGGCCACAGCCGGTTCCTCTTCGCCCGCTCGCGTGCGCAGCGTTTTCGGCGCAATCCGCCGCACCGTGGCTAGCGCTGCGGCAATGGCCTTACCACCCGCAACTTCGAGGAGGGGTTCGTCGAGCAACAGACCGCAGGCTTCCAAGTCGAAGGGGGGGGGAGCCGATGTCGTGAGCGGCTTCAGCAGGTCCACGGCCCGCGGAAATTCGCCTGCGGAAATCCAGCTGCGGGCGGCGAGCAGTTCGAGTTCCGAAGCGCGGGACGAAAATTCCCGTCGCTTTGAGAGGAGTTGGGACGCCTCCGCAAAACCCTTCGCCATTTCGCGGTCGCCGTCCAGATTCAGGCTGG
Source organism: uncultured Planctomycetales bacterium (assembly GCA_964502625.1). Classification (GTDB taxonomy): domain Bacteria; phylum Planctomycetota; class UBA1135; order UBA1135; family UBA1135; genus JAQBVK01. Next base: position 1,183 of record CAZCXL010000161.1, read on the forward strand.
CGGCGACGGGCAGCACGCTGGCGAGGCTTTCCAGGGTGGAGGTGGGATCGCGCAGCGCAGAAAGCAGCGCCGGCAAACTCGCCCAAGCCGTTAGCCCGTTGGCTTGCACCACGAAGAGCAGTCCCGGTGCCGCCTGCAGGGCTCCGGAGGCGAGGTAGTCCTCGAATTCGAGTGCGCGTCCGCGTGGAGCAAGGGTGCCAGCGTCGTAGCGTTCGATCGAGCGCGTGCCGACTGGTACCAGCACTTCTCCCTCAACCAGGGTCGCTGCACGGCCGATCCACAGTTGCCCGCCCTCGAAGTCGGGATCGAGCGGCGGCGAACTCCGCGAGGCCGTGCTCTCGCTTGCCGACAGTTCGAAGATGCGCGTACCGGTGGCAAGGATTCCGTCCGGCGTGAGCGCCAGCAGCGAGGAGGCATGCTGGCCTTGGGGATTGAGCGCGGGCCATTCGCCGAGCAGGGAGCCGTTGCGTGCGTCGCAGAGAATGATGCGGTCGCAATCCACAGGAGCCCAAGCCACGCGGTTGCCATCGCCTGCGCCGAGGTTGCTCGCCAGCAGTTGCGGACGTTCCGCAATTCTTCCCGTCTCATTCGGAATCACGGAGAGACGGGGATAGGCCCGTGTCCACAGCACCTCACCGCTGGCTGCGTCGAGGGCATGCACCGTGCCAAGATGGCTGCACACCTGCACTCGTGCGAGATCGGCCACGGGCGGCGGTGTGGCCAACTCCCGCAGCACGTTGCCGAACAGATTGGTCTCGAGTTGGCCGCTCGCGAGAAAGCGCTTCCACAGCCGGCGTCCGGTGCGCAGATCGAGAGCGAGCAACGAAAAGTCGATCGTGCCGATGGCGTCGTAGACCGGTAGATAGACACGGCCGCCAGAGACGGCGGGCGGACCGGCAGCGACTTCGCGCGGCTCGTGTTCGGGATCTACGTCCCAAGCGGTGCTCATGCTCCACAACAACCGTCCGCTCTGCGCGTCGAAGGCGTGCAGACGTCGTGCAGGCATGTGTCTCCGGATGTCGATCCGGCTGTAGCTGTCCACGCGGCCAAGCGGCTGCGTCTCTTGCAGAACACAAAGCACCACTCCTTCCGCGAGCACGGGAATGTTGAGAAAATGCGCCGACGAAGCTTCTTCCAAGAGATTGACCCGTTCAGGCTCAAGCTCGTACCAGCGCGGGTCGCCGCGATGATGCCAGCGCAAGCGGCCGCTTCCCGCCTCCAGCGCGGCGAGTTCAATGCCATCACTGGCGAACACCATGCCCTCCGTGATCGCAAGTCGATTCCGCACCAGCGCGCCAAAGGGCGGTGAGTGCTGAAACGAAAAACTCCACAGCGCGCCCAAACGCTGTGCATCCACCCGCGGGAGTGCGGCTGCATCATGACCTCCGAGGGAGAGCATGCGCGCGGGAGCCATGGGCTCGGACTTCAGTAAGCAGGAGGCTGCGGGAACGCTCGCATCCCAGGAGCGAGCCAATGCGTCCTGGCCACGGTCCGCGCTGAGTTCCGCAAGCGCGGTCCGCGCGCGCGCGGCTTCCGGGAGTCCTGCGAAGCGGCGCTCCACTTCGATCAATAACTCCGGGTCGGGCGGCGTCAGCGCCGCAGCGAGTGCGGCCACGGCTCGGGCAGCGAGCAGTCGGCTTCGCGCTTCAGCGACGTTCTGGGGTAAGGTGGCAATTCTTGCGCGCGCAGCGGCAGCGGCGCCACGCACCAACGGGCCCGATGCGGCCGGCAGCAGCAGTGCCGGGTCGGATTCGAGCAGTTCTTGGAGCAGCGCTGCGGCGCGCTCAACTCGGCCTTCGCTCACGGCGGCTTCGAACTCTTCCATGCGGCGGCCGAGTTCCCGCTCGATCGGCAAGGTCGTGCTGCGCTGCAATTCCGGCTCCTGCGCCACGGCGGCGGCCGCAGCACTGCAAGCGAGGAGGAGCGAAATCCCGAGCATCAGGAAAGATTCATGGTTTTGCGTAGGATCCACTCGCTTGCGGCGAGGGTCAGGAGAATGGCGAGGATCCATCGTGCTTCCAGCGGCTCACTGTGGCTCGCGAGCACGCGCTCCACGCGCTCACTGCCATCGAGTTCCGCGAGGAGCTTGTCCGCGTCCTCCAGCAACAAGAAGCGGCCGCTGGTCCGCTCGGCGAGGATCCGTAAGGCACTTGGATCCGGAGTGGTGCGCGCCATCTCGCGCGAGGGCAGCACTACTTCGAAGCGCGCCGTCGCGAGCGGCTCGCTATCCGGTCCGTCAGGACTGGGCAAGGCCAGGAGCACGGATCCGGGTTGCGCGGCGCGCAATCGGCCACCGAAAACGCCGGGCCTTCCGCTCTCCGCCTGCAGCATCAAGGGCTCGTCGCGTCCTTCGACGCGCAGCGGCACGCTCTCGGCGGCAAGCGGTTGATAAGCCTCGTCCAACAGACGCGCTTCGATTTGCACAAAGCCTCCCACTTCGACGACCGTGGGATCTAAGTCGAGACGCGCGCGCCCTTGCTCGCCTCGCAAGCGTGTGGCTGCCACGTGCCGCAGCGCCGACCTCCAGAACCGCTCCAGATAGAGTTCTCCTTGCGGGAAGCGCCAGCGCCAAGTTTCGTCGGTGCCAATCCAGCCGATCCAGCCTTCCGGCGCGAACACGCTCGCTGCGAGCACATACGGACCATGCACGTTGCCAAGCGAATCGTGCACCAGCCAAGCCGTGGCTCCCGGACGCAAGCGCTCCACCGGTTGGAACCACTGCAACGGAGTTCCACCTTCCCACAGTTGGCGGTTGGTCTCGGGGTCGGCTTCGAGCATCACCACCGGGTGGGGTCGCCCCGGATCCGGAGGTAGGGGATGAAACGCTTCCGTGGCCATGCCGGGGACACGCAACAAAATCACCGGCAACATGGCTTCGAGCGGCGTGCCGATCAGCACACGCGGGTTGTAACGCGGACCCGAGAGCAGGAGCAGTCCGCCACCACGCCGCACGAACTCCGCGAGTGAGTCGAGGAAGCGCGCTCCATCCAGAGGATCGCTGGTGAGCCGCGCGGGCTCAGCTTCGCCGATAATCACTACGTCGTAATCGGCGAGCAGAGTGTCGGCATCCACCGGCAAACGCAGCAAAGGACCCGAATCGGAGGAGTGCTCTTGCACGAATCCCGGACTTGCGTCTGCCAGCCAGCATTGGAGCCTCACGTCGGAGTCCGCGCGTGCGAGTCGGCGCTGGAGGTAGGTGTATTCCCAACGCGCGCGGCCTTCCACGTAGAGCACGCGAATCTTTACACGACGCAGATCGACCGCGAAAACCACGCGGTTGTTCTGCAGCGCAGTCTCGCCAGGGGCGGCCTCGGCCTCGGCGACGAAGCGCCGGACGCCCTCGCCTTCGATGCGCGCCGAGAGTGTGAGCGGCACGCCATCCTCGCCTGGCGCGTCGACCAGAGTCTCGTCCAACACCACGCCGTTCTCATCGAGCAAGCGCACGATCACGCGCGGAGGCAGGCCCGCTCCGGCGCCACGCAATCGCAACGCGAATAATCCAACGTCACCGGAAAGCAGCTGATCCGGAGCTTGAATGCGCTCAAGCGCAAGATCCGGCGCTTCTTCGGCATGGCCGACCAGCACCGTGTGCACGCGCACGCCCTCTGCGCGCAGTCGCTCGGCCGCAGCGGGCAGTTCGGCGCCGGCATTGGATCGGCCGTCACCGATCACCACGAGGTCAGGCACGGCGCGGCCGCGGTATTCCGCCACGTAGGCCAGCAGTGCATCAGCAAGGGCGGTGGATTCACCGGAGCCGCTCAGTCCGCTGCCATCCGGCGCAGTGTTGCTCAGGCCGGAAGCGAATTTCCACGCGTCAAGCTCGTAGCGCGCGTCCATGGCGGCGGAGAATCCGCTGCCAAGAAAACCGCGCGCGCGCTCCAGACGCGAACCCGGCAATCCCTCGTCCTGAGTGCGCATCGAGGCCGAGTCGTCGAGCAAGAAAGCGAGCGGTGCCTTCTCACTGCGAGTTTCGTCGCGCCGCCAATGCGGGCCGAATACCAGCAACACGGCCAAGCCGAGGAGCAGGCTGCGCAACGTCCAGGCGAGGTGGCGCCGGCTACCCGCGGCGGAGTGCACGCGGTACGCCCACCACGCCAGCAACACGATGCTCGGGAGGAGTACCAAGCCGATCACCCAAGCCGGAGGCAGCGAGTCGAAGTCGAGTTTCCTCATAGGCGTCTCCGATCCAGGATCGCCGCCAAAAGGGTTTCCGCAAGTAGCAAACCGATCACCAGGCGCCAGAGGAGTTGCGCATAGTCTGCGTTCCTGCCCTCGCTGCTTGCACTCGACACAGATTCTTCTTCCATGAGTCGGATGGAGATTCCCGGCGGAAGCAGCGGACGCAAATCATCGACGCTGGCCGCGCGTAAATCGCTTTCCTCGGGGGGCACCGAGACGGCGAGGCGGAGTTCCACGCGCAGATCGCTGCCGTCCTCGGCGAGCAAGGCGGCCTCTGGGCGCCAGACTCCGGGCCGCGCGGCGGCCGGAAGCAGAACCGCGCGGGTGCGCGAGCCACCGCTTTCGGCCTCGAGCGAGGGAGTGATGGGGAAACGCGCGCCCTCAGGATCACGCAGCACAATCTCGGCCGGTGGCGAAGGCAGCATCACTGTGAAAGGCGCGCCCACCTCGAGATTTACTGCGAGCGTGGGCGGCGGCGCGAGATGGAAGAGCAGGTCGTAGAGCAGCGCGAGAGTTCCGCTCGTCACTTCCTCCATGCGATTCCAGGTGGCGCAAGGCGCAGCCGCAAGCCAAGCGAGGCGGCCGGGGCCGATGTGCTCTTCCACGAGCGCGGCTCCTTCATCTGCGGCGCCGTCATCGCGAGAGAACCAGAGCAGGGCGGTGGCGCGGTCCGCGTCCAAGATGCGGATCGGACGCCACTCTTTGAACGGCACCTCGGTGAGTAGAGGCTGCCAACGCGGATCGCGAAAGAAATGCAAAGCCGGATGCTCCGGCATGGCGATGCGCAAGCGGGCGAAGGGATTTTCCGCGTTGCGCGAGTCCTCCAGCGCGATCGCGGCCGGTTCGAGCGCAGAGAGCAGCGGCTGCAGGTCCACTGGATCAGTGCGCGGGCCGAGCGCGATCATCACTCCGCCTCCGCGCGCGAGAAATTGCAGG
>CAZCXL010000162.1:0-6277 GCA_964502625.1 uncultured Planctomycetales bacterium
TCTCCCTTGGCGAGCGCGCTACTCCAACTCGCGGCACCGTCCACAGTTTTGTAGAGGCCGCGCTCGCCGCCGGGCGACCACAACGGGCCTTGCGCAGCGACCCACACCACCTGCGAGTCGCGCGGATCCACCACAATCTTCGCAATGTGTTCGCTCTGCTTGAGTCCAAGATTCTTCCACGAAGATCCGCCGTCGAGACTGCGATAAACGCCGTCACCGAAGCCCACGTGACGACCACCCACGGCTTCGCCACTGCCAACCCACACCGTTTCCGATCGCTGCGGATCCAAACTCACGCAACCGATCGAGTACGAACCCTGACCATCGAAGACCGGCTGAAAAGTCGTGCCAGCATTGAGGGTCTTCCACAAGCCGCCTGATCCTGCGGCCACGTACCACACGTTCGGATGCTCCGGATTCACGGCCAGATCCGAAATGCGCCCGGACATCAGCGCGGGGCCGATGGCGCGGAAGGAAAACCCGCCGATTGCGTCGCCGATCCGGTCCGGCGCCTTCTCCTGATCGGCTTGCGGCTCAACGGCCGGCTCCTGAACGGCGGCAGGATTCAGAAGTCCACAAGCAAGCAGCACGGGGGCGAGCGAGAACATGGTGGTCAAAGCCTAGCGTTGCATTCCGGCGGGCGGGAAAAGCGCTGTTATGATGCCGGCTAAGAATCATGGCCCTGAAGACATCCGCGGAATCCCTGCATACTGCATGGAATGAGTCCAATTGGCGCGCCACCGTGAATCAACTGCGCGCTGACTTCCCGAAGTACTCCGACAACGAGCTTTACGTCATTTGGTGTCATCAGCACAGTCGCGTGCCGTTGGACCGAGACGGAAAAGTAATCATGGAGCAGTGGCAGATTCACGCCACGGTCGAAGGCCAGCACGCGCAAGAAGGCGGCTTCAAGGTGTCGCGTCCGCTCTATGGTCGCGCGCTCAAAGCACGCCGAGGTTCCTCGAAGCCCAAGCAGGCTCCGCGCGGCTCGCGCAAGGCTGCAGCCGAAGCCGCCACCGCGCTGCGGCCCGCAAGTTCCAATCCCTCGGCCTTCAGCCCGCGCGCCGCGGAGCTGGCCCGCAGTTACGACCGCGCGAGCACGCTGATTCAATCCCTGCTCGACACGCGCCGCGAGTACCGGGATCTGGTCGAACAGTTTCGGGACTTTCCGACGGGAATCCTGATCGAGCTCGCGTCCAACAACCACGAGGCGGGCGAAGCCTTGCGCGAAGCAAGCCTCGTCAAGAACGAGGAATGATTCGGGCAGCTGCGCTGACGCTGCTGACGCTGCTTTCTTGCGGGCAGCCGATGCGTCGCGGCGAGCGTCCGCCGCGGGATCCGCGCAGCGAAGCACCGCCTTCACGGCCGAGCGGACCGAGCAGTGCCGGAACACTCAGCTTCGGCGCCATCGCCGACTGTCAGTCCGCAGATCAGCCGGACAACGGCGAACGCCATTATCGCGCCGCCGCAGGCAAGCTGCAGGAGGCGGTGCGCGCCATCAATGCGGAGCACCCCAGCTTCACGGTGCACCTCGGCGACTTCACCGACACGGGCTGGAATTCTTTCAACACGGTGGCGCCGCTCTTCGGCGCGCTGCAGACGCCGGGGCATCACGTTCTCGGCAACCACGATTTTTCGGTGCCGGACGCCCAGAAAGCGGCCGTGCCGGAACGTCTCGGCATTCCGGAACGCTATCGGGCCTTCTCCGAGAACGGCTGGCGCTTCATTTCCCTGGATGGCAACGACGTCAGCCTGCACGCCTGGCCGAACGGCAGCGCCGCGCAGCTCTCCGCGCGCGAGTTTCGCGACCAGCACGCGCCCGGCGCGCCGGACTGGGACGGAGGCCTGGGTTTCGTTCAGTTACTTTGGCTCGACACCATGCTGAACGAGGCTGATGCAGCAGGCGAATCCGCGGTGGTCCTCTGCCACTTCCCGGTGCTGCCCGCGAGCGAGCACGTGCTGTGGAATGCGGATGAAGTCCTGTCCATCCTCCGGTCCCATGCAAGCGTGAAGCTTTTTCTCGCCGGCCACAATCACGCCGGCGACTACGTCGAGAGCGGAGGGATTCACTTCCTCACTCTGCGTGCCATGCTGGACACCACGCAGAACGCTTGGTCGCTCATCCATCTTGGGCCGAAAGAGATCCGCGTGGATGGGTCGGGCCGCGAACCCGATCGCGTGCTGACCATCCGCTGAACGCGGCTCGCTAGACTGCGCGGATGCTGTCCGCACTGGCCGTCCTGGCTTTGGCCCTGCCGCAGGACCCCGCGCCTGCCGTCGCGCCCCCTGAACCGCGCACGCTGCCTCCGGGCGGCTACGTCGATCCCGGCACCCTGCCGGCCGAGATGCGCGAACTCGCGCGCGCCAGCAGCGGCTCACTCGTCGAGTTAGCCACCACGGCGGGCGGCCGCCCGGTGCTCGCACTGACACTCGGTGCATCCCAAGCCTCCGGGCGCCCGGAAGTGCTCGTCGTCGCCAACCTTGAAGGCGACCGCATTGCCGCCACGGAACTCGCGCTGCGTCTGGCGCGGCATTGCGCGACTGGATCGCCGCTCCTCGGAGCGGCCACGGTGCATTTCGTTCCGCTCTCCAATCCGGATGCCGCACTGCGCGCCTTCGCCGGCGAAGAAGTCTGGCGCGGCGGCGCGGTGGACGAAGACCACGATGGTCTACTCGACGAAGACGGTCCGCGCGATCTGGATGGTGACGGACGCGCGTTGTGGATGCGGATCCCGGAACCTGGTGCCACTTCCCGCCCGGATCCGTCTGATCCGCGTGCCACCGATGAGGCCGAGCGTGCCGAAGGCGAGACCGGTGGGTGGCGCTTGTTGCGCGAAGGCAGGGACGCCGACGGCGACCGCAAATGGGGAGAGGATCCTCAGGGCGGCATTCGACTCGACACCAACTTCCCGCAACGCTGGCGGGAGCACAAGCCCGAATCCGGCCCGTTCCCGCTGTCCACTCCGGAAACCCGCGGACTTGCCGATTTTCTGCTCGCGCACCCCCACATCGCGTTGGTGATCGTGCTCGACGATCAAGACAACTGCGCCGAGCCGCCGAAAGGCAAAGACGGCATGGATCGCGACGCGTCGGAGGTTCTCACCAGTGATGCGGGCTTGCTGAAGATCTGGTCGAAGCGCTTGTACGGAGATGAAGGCAAGGGAGCTGGCTCCTCGAAACCCCGCGTCCATGCCGATGGCGCGGGCTCGCTCGCCGACTGGGCGTACTTCCAGGCCGGCGTGCTGGTGTTGAGTTCCTCACTTTGGTCCCCCCCCCTCGACGTCAAGCCGGAAGGCGCGGAAGACTTGCCGAAGACCGCATCGGAGGACGCCAAACTGCTGCTCTGGTCCGACGTGAGCTACGGCGGCGCGGCCTTCGTGCCCTGGAAGGAATTCAATCACCCCCAGCGCGGCAAGGTGGAGATCGGCGGCTGGCTGCCACTGGTGCGCATGAACCCACCCATTGAAGAGATGGAGGGAATCACGACCCGCTGGACCGGCTTGCTCGATTCCTTGGCCAACGACTTCGCGCGCCTGGAATGGGACCGCGTCGAGGTGAGCAATCTAGGCGGTGGCGTTTACGAAGCGCGCGCGACGCTGGTCAACCGCGGCACGCTGGCGACGATGAGCGCCGCCGGCGCCCAGAATCGTCGACCGCGCCCCATTCTGGTGAACTTCGAGATTCTGGGCGGCGAGTTGCTCGCCGGCCGCAAGGTGCAGAGCGTTGAGCGTCTTGAGGGCCTCGGCGGCATGCGCGAGTTCCGGTGGATCTACCGTTCTGATTCCGGCGCCGCCGCTCAAGCGCGCGCAACTTCGCAAACCGCCGGCGAGACGCTGGTCAGCCTGGAGGCCTCCCGATGATTCTCTCCCTATTCTTGTCCTTCGCCGCCGTTCCTCAGCAAGCCGGCGGCCAATGGGCGCCGCGTTTGGAGATTGCCTGGAACCGCTACTACGACTACGACGCCGTGCTCGAGATCGAGCGCAAACTCGCGGACACCTGGCCGGAGTTCATCCAACTGCAGGACATCGGCGAGTCCCATGAAGGCCGGCCGATGCAGCTCATGGTGCTCACCAATCGCGCGACCGGCGCGCACGACACCAAACCCGCGATGTGGGTGGACGGCAACGTCCACGGCAATGAAGTGCAGGGCGCTGAAGCCGCGCTCTATCTCGCATGGTGGCTGTTGGAGCACTACGCGGACAATGAGCGCGCGCACAAGTTGCTCGATGGGCGCACTTTCTACATTTTGCCCTCGCAGAATCCGGACGGCCGTGACCACTGGTTTCACGCCGCCAATGACGCCTCGTCCTCACGCAGCGGCGTGGAGCCGACCGACAACGACCGCGACGGGCTCTACGACGAGGACGGTCCCAACGATCTCGACGGCGACGGCGAGATCACCCAGATGCGTAAACGCGTGCAGCTCGGGGAAGGCTCGCACCGGCTTGATCGCGATGATCTGCGGGTGCTCGTGCCTGTCCGCGGCAAGGAACTCGGCGACTGGATCATGCTCGGCGATGAAGGCATCGACGATGACGGCGATGGCCGCGTCGACGAAGACGGTTTGGGCGGCTACGACATGAACCGCAACTGGCCCTCGGATTGGCAGCCAAACTTCATCCAGTACGGCGCGGGCGACTACCCCTTCTCCTTCCCGGAGACCGCGGCGATCGGGCGCTTCTTGCTCTCGCGCCCCAACGTGGCGGCGGTGCAATCCTTTCATAACAGCGGCGGCATGATTTTGCGCGGCCCGGGCGCGGATTACGTCAGTTATCCGCGGTCGGACATTCGCGTCTACGACGAGATTGGCGCTGAGGGTGAGCGCATGCTGCCCTTCTACAACTACATGATCATTCACGCCGACCTGTACACGGTGCACGGCGGATTCGTGAACTGGACCTACGAAGGCCTTGGCATCTTCTCGTTCACCAACGAACTGTGGGCCAGCCCGCAGTATTGGGGCAAGAACAGCGACGAAACTGCAGAGTGGTTCGTGAGCCGCTCCGATTCGCAGCTCGAATGGAATGATTCTGTGATGCTCGGCGACCTGTGGACCGGCTGGAAGCCGTTCAACCACCCGGAGTACGGCGAGATCGAGATCGGCGGCTTCAAGCGTCAGCACGGCCGCGTGGCGCCTTCCTTCATGATTGAAGAAATGCTGCACCGCAACGCGATGTTCTGCGCGCGCCATGCCGAAGAGATCGCGGAAGTGTCGTTCGCGCGCGTGGCTTCCGAAGACCTCGGCGGCGGGCTGTGGCGCGTCACAGCGGTGCTCGCCAACGAGAAGGCGATGCCGAGCCGCTCGGGAATGGCGGCGCAGACGGGCGCCGGCGCACCGGACCGGCTGACTCTCTCCGGCGTTAACGTGGAAGTCGTTGCCGGCGGCGAACAGCGCGACCGCTTCAAGCCGGAGCTGATTGATTCGCCGGTGCGGCAACCTGGACGCCTTCTGCTCGACAACGGCGTGCCCGGACACGGAAGACTCACGGTCTCCTGGCTGGTGCGCGGCGCTGCGGGCGCGGCGTTCAAACTCCGCTTCGAGGCGGACAAGGCCGCCGCCGCCGAGTGGGTCGGCGAACTCGGCGCGGAATGATCCCCGCAGGGAATTAGTTCACCACGAAGGAGCGCGCGTCCGTGAGGTCGCCGAAGGTCGGCCCGGACGCGTCGAACCTGACCGCGAGATACTGGACCCGCGTGCCCGGAGTGAAGCCGGCCGGAATTAACACCGAGCCGGTGAAGCCTCCGCCCCCGGCGCCGATCGTGCCGCGCAGCGGCGGCGCCGAAGCCGAAAGTGCTATCCAGGCGCTCGGAGCCAGTCCGGTGTTGCGTCCGTCGCCGAGCGGAAGCGTGAAGGATCCCGCGGCGTGCGAAAGGAGCACCCGGAATTCACCGCCGGTATCGGTGTGACGAAACTGCAGGGCTTCGAATCCGAGAGATGAGCCCGCCGTGAGTGCACCGAGCGCGCGCACGTTGGGAACGCGCCATCCGCCGACCCACAACTCCGCGGCGCCTGCTGCGCCATCCATCCAGAACGCGAGATGGTGCGCGTATTTCGGATCGTAGGCGCTGCCGAAATCGGACAGTGTGAAAGCGGCGCTCGCCGCGACAAATCCCGGCAAAGGCTCAGGCAGCGCAGAGCGCGAGGCACTGGCGAGCAACTGCGTGCCCGAGCGCCAGGACGCGGAGAAAGTTCCATCCGCGGAGTCACCTGAGACGCGTAGATCTTCTGCGGGAGCAACGCCGACTGCAACCCGGTCGCGGGCGGCACCTGCGTCCT
>CAZCXL010000163.1:0-6217 GCA_964502625.1 uncultured Planctomycetales bacterium
GATGCGTGGCGCCCTGCTCCTGCTGTTCGCCACCCTGGTCTCTTGCAGCGGCGACGCCAAGATCCGCGAAGACTCGCCTGAGCATCTGGTAGAAGACCTTGCCCGCGCGCTCCGTGCTCCGGCGGTGGAGTGGCTCGATGAGGAACAGGCGGCTTCCGGCCCCGCCTCGCTCGGCATGGTGGCCTCGCAAGACGTCTCCTCAGCGGTGATTCGCTACCAGCGCTTGCTCGAGGCCGGGCGTCAGCTTTGCACTCCTTGGTTGCCACCCGAGACGAAGGGCATGCCAGTCCCGGCCGCGTGGAGCAACGGATTGCACTCGTTCACCGTCGCGCTGGCTTCGGTGGAGCGGAGCGCGATCCGCGCAGAAGTCATGCCCGCAGGAACTCCGAACCGTGCGCGCGTGCGGCTTCACCTTGGTGAAGAACGCTGGCTGCTCAGCCTCGTCCGGGTGAACAAACATTGGACCTTCGACAAGGGTCTCCGGCGCGAGCCCTAAGCGCACGCCGGAGTTCCTTCCCTGTGCAGGCTGCGGCTAGGATGCTCGTGGAATGGCCGCGATCCGCCGTCGTCACGCGCGCAGCCAGGCGCTTGCGCGTCTTCAGGGGTGGGTTGCGGATCCCGCGACGGCCGCGCCCGACATCAGCGGCCTGCATCCTGCCGACGTCGCCGACGTGCTGTGGCTGGACTTCGAGGACGAGGAAGCGCGCAAGCTGTTCCGCGCGATGTCGGAAGAGCAAGCGGCGGCGGTGCTCGCCGAGTCAGAACTCAAGCACCAAGCCGCGCTGCTCGAAGGCGCGGATCCGGCCCTGATCGGCCGGCTGCTCGGGCGGCTCCCTGCGGACGACGCCACTGACTTGCTGGACGAACTTCCGGAGTCCGTGCGCCTGGAGGCGATGTGTTTCGTCACGCCGGAAGACGCCGCGGACATTCGCCATCTGGCCGAATACGGTCCGGAAACCGCCGGCGGCATGATGACCACGGAGTTTTTGACGGCGCGCGTCGATGAAAAGGTGGGAGACGTGCTCAAGCGCATCAAGCGTGACGACGGCGAAGCCGAAACCGTCTACGCGATTTACGTCACGGATCCCAAGGACATGCTTCTCGGCGTCGCTTCCACCCGCGAGATTCTTGAAGCGGGCATTCACCAGGAACTCGGCGAGATCATGAATCCCGATGTGATCTTGGTGAAGGCCGACGAGGATCGCGAAGAAGTAGCGCGCCGACTTCTGCACTACAACCTGACCACGATTCCCGTCGTGGACGCGCGCGGCACGATGCTGGGAATCGTCACTTCGGACGATGCTCTCGAGGTTCTGGAGCAGGAGGGTTCAGAGGACGCACTGCTACTGGCCGGGGCCGGCGGCGAGGCCGACGTCAGCGACTCCCTGCGCACGAAGGTTCTGCGTCGCGCGCCCATGCTGGCGGTTCCAGTGACCGCGGGCTTGCTCATCTCTAAAATCGTTCACTATTTCTCAGGAGAGTCGGAGTTTGATCCAACCGGAGGCGCTGGAGGTTGGTCCGCGATTCTTCCCTTCTTGCCGCTCGTGCTCGCCATGTCCGGAACCGTGGGAATGCATACCTCCGCCGTGCTGGTGCGGGGAATCGCGGTGGGCCAAATTGCCCCAGGGCGTCGGGCAGAGGTGCTCAAGGGAGAGATACTGGCGGGGCTTGCACTCGGCCTGCTTACTGCTCTGGTGGTTGGCCCAGTCGTGGCCCTGCTCCTGCAGAGCTGGCCCACAGCCCTCTCGCTCGCGCTGGCGCTCTTCCTCTCCGTAGCATGGTCAGCACTGGCTTCGGCGCTGATCGCGCTCGGCAGTGAGGCCGCGGGATTTGATCCGGCGCTCGTTTCGGGTCCTGTCATGATGGGCGTGAGCGACCTCTCGGCCGCCGGCCTCTTCCTCGGCGTTGCTTCCTTACTCGTCCTCTGACCCTGCGCGCTCCCCGCCGTCGCACCACCGTATTGCTTGCGCTCTCCGGTGCGCTGGTGCTTGCGCTCCTGCTGATCGGACGTCCCTATCGGGTTGTCGGCCGCTCAATGGAGCCGGCGTTTGTGGAAGGGGATTGGGTGTGGTTGGACAGTCACGCGCCGCACGTCGGCGACGTCGTCGTGTTTCGTGAACCGGACAGTGGCCATCTCGCCGTAAAGCGCATTGCTGGCGAACCCGGCGAGGCTGTGCAGATCGTCGGCAACGATGTGTGGGCCAATGGCGCGCCGCGCGCACGCGCGCTGCGCAGCGTGGAAGATCTGGTGCCGCTGCTGGAGGCCGAAAGCGGCGCCAGCAACGAACAACTCGATCTTGCACGAGCAGGCTTCCTCGTTGAAGACGGAGGATGGACGCTGCGCACAGGAGAAGCGCAGGCCTTCCTCGTGCGACCGCCGCTCGCTTCCTATCTCCTGCGCGGCGCCGAGCAAGCCGGCGTGCTGCCGGCCGCTGAACTTGGAGTTGAGGCGGAATACGTCCTGGAATCGCCTGACTCCGAGTTGCATCTCGATCTTCGCGTGAGTCGCGCGATGTTCCGCGCCAGTTTGAGCGCAGGGGGGGGGATGTTGCGCGTGGAGCGCGAAGAGCCGGATCAGTCCGCCCTCTTGCTCTACGAGTCACCGATCTCGCCTCCATTGGCCTCCGGCACGATCTTCCTTGCGGCGGTGGACCGGACTCTGACGGTTACCGTGGGAGGCAAACTCTTCGTGGCCGGACTTCCTTTCCAGCCTCCGGAGCCGGCAATCTTCGCGGACCGTCCCCCCGACTATTCGCACGTGGCCCACGCGGGTCTGGGTGGTCGCGGCCCGCTGCGGATCGGTCGCGTGCGCATCGGCCGCGACGTGCAGTTCGATCCCTCCGGAACTTTCGGAGGCGCGCAGGTGTTCCACCTCAGCGCGAACGAATTCTTCGTGCTCGGCGACAACCCGCCCTTCAGTCGGGACTCCCGCCACTATGGCGCCGTGGACCGCTCCCGGATTCTGGGTGTGGTGCGTTCTCGCTGGGGTGGATGGAGTTGGACGGAGCGGGGTTGGCACCGTGACTGAACCGGAGAGTGACGGCCCCGGCAACTGGAAGGAGGACCCTGGGGTCGTGCTCATGCTCCAGGTTCAGGCGGGGGATGAGCAGGCCTTTGAGCAACTCGTTCTCCTCTACCAAGGGCCGGCTTTCGCCATGCTGCGCCGAATCCTTGGACCCCGCGAGAGCGTGGAGGACCTTGCGCAAGAGGCCTTCCTCCGTGTGTGGCGAAGCCGGGACCGATTCCGGCCCGATGGGAAGTTCACGACCTTCCTCTACCGAGTGATCTACAACTTGGCGCTGAACAGAATTCGGGATTCCAGCCGAAAACCACTGCACGCCCTGCCCACAGACCCCGCAGGGAACCCGCTGGACCCCTCTGCTGAACCTCAGGAGCCGCTCCTGCCTCCCCTCGACCGAGAAGTCTGGGCCGATCGCATTGGGTGGGCGCTTCTTGCACTCCCGGAGAACCAGCGCGCGGCTCTGGTGTTCCAACATTACGACGGTCTCGAGCTGACCGAAATTGGATCCATCCTGGGAATCAGCCCGCCGGCCGTGAAATCCCTGCTCCATCGGGGGCGGGAAAGGCTGCGGCAGATCCTGGCTCCCCACTGGAATTCGGAAAAATGACCGAACCTCGCGATTGGCTGTCCGATGCACTTGACCGGCATCCCGGCGAGCAGGTGCCTGCGGACTTCAGCATTCGGCTGCAAAGCCGAATTATTGCTGAAAGTCGCCGCGGCCGCTTGCTCCGTTGGCCGCTGCGTATGGCGGTGGCCGCAGCCGTCGTCGCCGCTTTGGGTGCAGGCTACTGGATGGGCATGGGGGCGCCCCGCCTGGGCTCCTCCGTTCAGCAAGTCGAACCCGGAGATTCTGCCTCCTTGGAAATCCAAGAGATCTGGAAGAACCGCGATCTCCTCGAATCCTGGGATCTCCTGCAGGAGCCGGAAGTGCAGTTTGCCCTCGGGGAACTGCTGACCGGTTCTACCCTCTACGCCGACGAGGACGAGGGCAAGTGAGCCTGTTCCTCGCCCTTGCATGCGCGGGCCTCGCGCTGCCCCAAGAGTCGGCTGTGCAGAAGGCTCCGGCCGCTCATGCCTGGTGGGAGCAGCTTGATCCCCAACAGCGCGAGCGCATGCAAGAGCGTTGGTCTGAGTTTCAGCGCTACTCGCCCGAGTCTCGTGAGGAAATGCGGCAACGTCACGAGGCGCTCGAAGGTGAGCGCTCCATCGCCTTTCGGCGCCTGCATGAGGAAGAGCGTGCACGCTTCGAAGGGATGAATGACGTGGAGCGGCGCCGTTTCCTGGATGAGCGGGTGCGCGAGCGGTCCCACGGTCGCTGCGAAAAATGGCAAGGGCGCTTTGGCGACAAGTTGAGCGATCTATCGCCCGAGGAATCCCGTCGGCGCATGGAGCGATTCGCTCGCGAAGCCCACGGCGATCGCGCCCAGCGCGATCTCGATCAAGCCGTGGAAGACGGTTGGCTTGGTCCGGCAGCCGCCAACTGGCTACGCGGAGCTCCGCCGGAGCAGATGTTTGAGGCCATCGGTCAGGTCCATCGTTGGCGCTTCTATGAGCGTGCCGACCGCGAGGGATTCTGGGAGCGGCACCAGATTGGACCGGAGGAGCGTTCACGCATGCTGGAGTTGCCGGTGCCGCATTTCTTTGAGGAAGTGAACCGTCTGGAGCGCGGGGAGCCTTTACTTCGTCCGCCTTCCGATTGGCGAGGACGGGGTCCGCCGCCGCCTTTCCCGCATGAGCGTCCGCAGCGCTGAAGCGCTTGCAATCGCTCTGCCGTTATTGCCCAATACATGCGAGGAGGCGAGAGCCGCCCAGTCCGAACTGGACTGGACCGGAAAATCCGGGTGGACTCGTCTTCTGATTCAGCATGACTTCGGATACGGAAATCCCCTCAACGTCGGAATCGAGCGAACACCGCGGAGCGGAGCACGCGCAATTGAAAGGAGGCACGGGCCGCTTCTTTTTTCGTCCCGATCGGCTCTCACGCTCTGAATTCGGAGACGGGCTGACTTGCCGTCTGCAGTGGAATGGTCAACCGGTCACCACGCATGCGGTCCTCAATCTTTCCCGCTGGGGATTCGCGTTCGGCCCCGAGCCCGGCCCGACTCCGATGCCCGGCGCTGAGATCAACACCGTGGAGTTGCTGCACCGCGGCGACCCGGTGTGGAGCGGCAGAGGCACGGTGGCTTACACCGAAGACCAGCCGTTGCGGCGCATCGGTGTGCGACTCTTTGGAGACGCCGAGGTGGATCTCGACAGCCTGCGCTTGCGCGAAGGCGTGGTGGAAGCGCTGCTGGCGCAACACGAGAAGGCCGCCGCACTTCCCGTGAAGTGGTTGGCAGCGGTGGGAATGGTTGCGCACTTGTTGAATCTCGTGCGCGGCGCCGCGGAGGCCGCCGAGAGCGCGATGCGCCGCGATGATTCATGGCGCGATCAGGAGCAGTCCCGACGCGCGGTGGCCTCGCTCTACCAGCGGTGGAGCCCGGTGTTCGCCCAGCGCTGCCTGGACCTCGAGAAGATGTCGCGCCGCTTCACGCCGGCGCAAGTTTCCATCGGCCACGACTATGCACAGCGAGCGCTGATGCCGCTGCTGCTGCCCTGCCCGATGCACCGGCGCGCCTTCGAGAAGCCGCTCGGCTACGCCGGCGATTACCGGCTGATGGAATTGATTCAAGAGCCGGAGCTCGAGGGTGATTCGCTCTACGCGCGCTTCCTGCATCACGTGGGGCGCCAGTACACGCTGGCCGAAACGGTGCGCCGTCGTGGCGAAGTCGCAGCCGCCGCCATTCGCAAGGTGATGATGCAGGATCGACCGGTGCGCATCGCATCGCTCGCCTGCGGCCCCGCGATCGAGCTGCAGCGCGTGTTCGCTGATTTGCCCACTCGCAAGCACCCAATCGAATTGGCGATGATCGACCAAGACCAGGTCGCACTCGGCCGCTGCAATCAGAAGCTCACCAATCAGATCAAGTCGCGCCCGGACTCGCATCTGATCGAAGTCAAGAGCATGCACTTCTCGATCCGGCAAATGGTGCTGCCGAAGCCGGGAGGGGAGCAGGATTTTGTGAAGAGCGAACTCCACTCCTTCGACTTCGTCTACTCCATGGGGCTGTACGACTACATCCTGCAACCGCTTGCGCGCCGCATCACCTCGGCGCTGTGGCGCATGCTCAAGCCGGGCGGTCGCATGCTGATCGG
>CAZCXL010000164.1:0-6208 GCA_964502625.1 uncultured Planctomycetales bacterium
CATTCGCCTCGAGTTCTGGCGGCGGCTCTTCGGCCTCGGGTTCGGGAGGCGGCTCTTCTTCGACTAGCGGCGGAGGCGGTGGCGGCAATTCGCCCGTGTCAAGGCTCTGCACTAGCAAGTCGGCGGCGTCGCGGTGGGTGACGGCCTGGATCAGGGGCAACACGATGAAGCAAGCCAAGGCCAGTACGCCGGCGCCGAGCACCAAGAGCAGCCGCTCAAGGGCTCCGCGCAGGAATGACTGAGTGCGGCTTGATTGCATGAAACTCAATTCTTCGCCATCAAAGTGGCAACGCTGACTTTGAGCGCGCCGGCAAGCTTCGCTTCGTCCACGATGCGCACGAGCAATCCCGCGGGCGCTGCGCCGTCGGCCTGAATGATCACGGGCACCGCGTCTTGCGGATCCTTCTGCAACTCCCGCCTTACGACGCCTTGGACGCCGGCGATCCCGATCTCGCGTCCTCCATAGACGATCTGGCCGCTGCCGGTCAGCGCGATCAAGATGCTGGTCTTCTCCAGTTGGACGGACGACGCTGCTTGCGGACGATCCACCTCCACGCCGGTCTCCTCGACGAAAACGGTCGTCACGATGAAGAAAATCAGCAGGATGAAGACGCAGTCGATCAGCGGAGACATGTCTATCCCTGCATCAGTGGACTCCTCTTGGAGAGATTCGCGGAATCGGCTCATGGTGAACTCAAGTGGGCTTCGGTGTGCCGGAGACAGCGCTCCGCAGGCGCTGCAGGATTTGCAGTTGCGCGGAGCGCCGCGCGAGAAGTTGGCGGCTGCGGCCGTCTTCCAGATGCAGGGTTTGCGCGTAGACCGTCTCCAAGTGGGTGAGAAACGCCTGGTAGCGCGCGCACTTCTGCTGGAGCTGATACTGGAAGAACAGCCCGGGCAAGGCGATCACGAGGCCGGTCTCGGTGGTGATCAGCGCCTCGGAAATGCCCGCCGCGATCAGGCTCATGGTCTGGTCGCCGCCAGTGCCGGCGGACAAGGCCCCGAAAGTCGTAAGCATGCCGGTCACCGTGCCCAGCAATCCCACGAGCGGTGCTGCGCCAACGCAAACCTGCATCACGCGCAGATCCCGATTCAGCGAGCCGGCTTCTGCCTGGCGCAGGTTTGCAAATCGCAGGGAGAGCGCCTTCAAACTCTGGATGCCGGAGACCTGGTCCAGTAGCGCCCCGATCGGGCCGGAGCGTTCCGCCGGGCGAGAGATCCAGCGCCGCCAGGTGGATTCCGGAACTGAGTGGATGGCCTTGCGCTGCAGGCGCAGCCAGAGGTTCACTCCCACGCCGAACATCACCAATGCCACGCACGCCAGCGCGATCATGGCCCAACCTCCGCTCTGCCAGAGACGCAGAGATTGCTCCGTGAGTGAACGCAGGCTCTCGATCACGTGACGCGCCTCGCGGTTCCCTGCGTAGCGCCGGGCTCGTCGGTTAAGACCGGCTCGAGCATTCCGCGCAGGATTTGATTCACTTGCTCACGGACTGATCCAGCGTCGGCGGCATCGGAGGCGTCCTCCCCACCATCTCGATCTGGCGCGGCCGCGAGCCGGCTGCTGAACTGCATAGCCACGGTTTCCATCCTGCTGGTGATCCCTCTCGCCTTGCGCGTGAGGAATGCGCTCACTAGTAGGGCCGGAATGGCCACGATTAGTCCCCACTTGGTTGTGATGAGCGCCTCTGAAATGCCTCCAGAAAGACTCTTGACGTCTCCGGATCCATAGACGGTGATGATGCGGAAGGTGTTGATGATTCCGGTCACGGTTCCGAGCAGGCCCAGAAGCGGTGCCGAAGCCGCGCAGATGGCGAGGAATGGCAGCAAGCGCTGCACGCGGAGCTTGGTGGTCAGGATGGTCTCGTACATCACCTCCTCAACGAGTTCGCGGGGCGCGCGCATGTGGTCGACTCCAGCCTGGAGCATGCGCCCCAGCGGCCCGTGGAGTTTCGCGGCCGCCTTCGCGGCCTCCTCTTGATCGTTGCAGGCAGCCGCTGCCAGCACGTCCTTGAGCCGCGCGGAAGAGGGCGGCAGGATCACCATCAGACTCAGCCATTTGAAGCAGGCGATGAGCAGCGCGAGCCCCGCCATTAGAAAGATCGGATACATCACCGGTCCACCCTTCTTGAACTCGTCTGCAAAGGTCTCGTGCCGCGTTTCTTCCATCTTGTGCGCGTTCCCCAGCGTCGGGTCTATGGGAAACTCGCCTGCGCCGGCCTTGATCAGGTTTGCTGCGGCCGCAGCATCCTCGGGACTCGCAAAGGGCACCACGGAAGCCTCAAGGGAGCCGAGCCGCTGCTCTGCCGTGCCGACGACTGCGCCGTCGTTCGAGGCGAATAGCGTCGTCGGGCCAACCAGCAAGAAACGTCCTGGCACCATTCTTCCCGAGGGGCCGATCGCAGATCCGGTCACGCGATCGCCGCCTAGCAGTGACTCAAGGCGATTCAGCGACGCGTCGAGCGGCCCCGCCTGAGCCAGGAGACGCTCGGCTTCCGACAGATTCCCGTCCTCGGGAGCCCGCGTCGCAACCTCCACGACCCCGCGATACGTCGCCAGCTCACTGATGTGCAACCGCACCTCGAATTCACGGACATACTGTCCGAACAGCGTCGTGAGGTATGCGAACGATTCGCGGGAGCGGTTGGCAGCGCTTCGCGCCACGCTCAACTCGAGGGCTCCGCGATCCAGCGCGGCAGTGATGGTCTGATGCGCTTGGCGCTCGCGCAGGAGTTCCGCCTCGAGCAGGTTGAGCCTCTCGCTCAAGGGAATCAACTCATCGCCGATCTGGGTCTGTAGCTCCGCAAGTTCGCGAAGGCTTTCTTCGAGCCGGATGCGCGCCTCCGCCGCGGATCGGTCGAAACCCGTGCCTGCGGCAGGATCCTGCGCGGAGAAGGCTGGAGCAGCGACCAGGATCGCGGCGATTAGGTGGAGCAGAATGCGCTTCATGTGATCAGGTTCCGTCGACTATTGAAGGTTGAACGGCAAACGAACGAATCCGGCCTCCTGGCGTCCGGAGTGCATGGCGATCGCGCGCGCGATCTCCACGGCTGCCGCGTTGCTCTCGCTCCAGACCCAGGAGGTGACGCCGGGGTTTCCGTACCCGGCCACGGAGCCGTCTGCGCTGACGTAGTAGGCGCATCCGAGCCCGAGATGCATCACGGCCACTTCGATCTTGGTGCCGTCCGCGACTTCTCGCACCTCGCTGGTCACCGTGAGTTCCGGATGGAACTTGTTGAGCGCATTCAGAATTCCGACGACGGTCAGGAACCGGTCACCGATTCCGAAGCGGGTATCCACACCCTCAGCCGGCAGCCGGGCTTGCAGCAAGCCAAGCCGATCGAGCGCGGCAGGCGGCAGGCGGCGCAACAGCGCTCGAGTGCGGGTCTCGAGACCGCCAACCAGCGCATCGAGCTTGGCGAGTAGGGCCTCATCCGTCGCGGCAGTTGCCGACTGCTGCTCGCGTTCCGTTTCGGCCAGAGTCAAGCGCTCGCGCGCCTCGGAGGTTCGCGCACGCGTGGCTTCGATCTCGCGCTCCAGCAGGGCAATCCTGCTCTCAAGGAACTCGCGGCGGACCTTCCAGTCCCGGGATTCAGTGGCAATCACGCGTCGCGTCTCGATCCATTGCTGGATGACGGTACGTGTCTGCTCCACTGCGGCAGATTCCTGCCCGTGCACCGTCGAGACTGCGAGAACGCCCGTCAAGACGATGCATCCGAAGTTCCGGAGCACACAGACCGCTGCGGCTCCCGGGAAGAAGAACGAGTTATGCTGTATGGTCATCTGTGATGGATTTGTTCGATTCCGAATCGAGCTAGAACGGCACCTCGGCGGTGAGACTGATGGAGTACTCAACACCTCGACTGAACGAGGTCTTGGTCACGTCGTCTCCGATGTATTCCGAGCGATAAACCGTTCTGATGAGCGGGTCGGTCAAGTTCTTGGCCTGGAGCTGAAGCTTGAACCATTTGCCCATCTTCTGGGTCAGACTCAGGTTTAAAGTGTCGTAGTCTCTTGCGTAAATGCTGGGGATGAAGTTGCCGGCGGATTGGCCTGCGCCAGCCAGCAGCGCGTCGCCCTGAATGGTGTAGAAGAGCCCGAGGCTGGTGCTCGTGGGCTCGAAGTCGTACGTGAAGAAAAAGTTGTAGATGTGGTCAGGAGCGTTGGTCATCTCCCTCGTAGTCATGGGAGCTTGAATGTTGGGCAATTCGAAGCCTTCGATTTCAGCGTCACTGAGGCGCACCTCCGTGCTCAAGAAGGTGGCGTTCGCTCCCACGCTCAGACCCTTCAATCCCTTCCAGATTTCTCCCAGACTTTGGCGCGCCTCGAACTCATAGCCGGACAGTTCGCCGCGCGGATAGTTAACCGCCGTCGTGTAGGTGAATCCAATCACGTTCTGCACGTACTCGATCGGATCCTCAATCTTCTTGCGAAACCACGAAGCCGAAAGCAAACCTCCCTTGATAGGCTCATAATCCATCCTCAAGTCGTAATTCTTGAGGTCGCTCATTTGCAGTTCCGGGTTTCCGATGAATATCGGTCCTCCGAGAAACTCCTGCTGAACGATTGGAGTCAGTTCCTTGAAGGTCTGATGCGCGACGGTCTGGCTGTAGGAGGCTCGCAGCGTCAGTTTCTCAAACGGCTCCGCGATCAGGCCCAACGAAGGCAAGGTCACGGCCTCCTCGAAATCCACGTCTGCGGCGCCAGGGGTCTCGGCAAGTCGGCGCGGAGCGGAGTCGCCCGGAGGAAACCACAGCGCATCCACTTCCGGATCATTGACCACTCGTACGCTGGTGGTCTCGAACCGCGCGCCGCCGATCAGGGTCAGGCCGGGCAAGATCGGAAGATCCAGCATGGTGTACCAGGCTCCGATGCTCTGACCTCCTGAGTAATCCACGTCGGTCTCAGCCGCGGTGATCGGATGATCCTCATCGTCGAAGACTTCGCTCCAATGCTTCCCCCAAGGCGCCTCATAGCTCCCGGAGTCGTTGAAGTTGCTGAACGTGTCCTGATTGAAATTCCGGGCCACTCGGTCGGAGAAGAGGCCCGACTTGAGGTAACCGTGGCCGCCGCTCCATTGTTCGAAGGGCAACTTCAGGTTGAAGGAATATTGGTCGCCGCTCTCATCTACTTCCTGCCAAATTCTCTGTAGATTGCCGAGCGTGAAGTTGGCGCCCGGCTTGTAGGGAAGGTGCAGACCGGGAATCACGTCGTCCGCCGTGTAGGGAGGGATGCCTGGAATGAATCGTGGCCCCCACCAGAGTTCGCCGAACTGGCGCTTGTCCGGAACGTCCAGAGTGGCTTCATTGCGTGACACAACCCAATCGATCTCAGGCTGGCCGAATTTGAGGACTCCCAATTCAAAGTCCCGAGTTCCCAGTTTGTGGCCTCCGTCAAGTTGCAGGGAGCCGGTCGTGCGCTCGCTGTACTCAAGCGTTTCGAGACGCAGAAAGGGCGCAGTGTCCTGGTTCTCGCTCTTGTTGCCTTCGGCGAGCGGGTCGTTCGGATTGTGACCAGGAAAGAAATGGGATTTCCCGCGCGTGTCCTCCGCGAGGGTCGCCGTGTCCTCGGTGGTCCTCGACTGCAGGTAAGTGAGATTGAGTGAATGATTCTCACTTTCCACTCCAAGCGTCATCAGTCCTCCGACCTGCACTGACTGGCTGCCCTGCGTTACGTCGAATAGCGCGGTCTTGAAGTCATCCGAGCCTTGCGATTGGTTGCGCTCGGGCTCCATTGCACCACCGGGGGTGTCCACCCAGTAGGAATCATCCACGCCGTCATCAAAGAACGAGGCATCGCGCTCGTAGAAGGCGCTCGCGAAGCCGCCGAGCTTGAGGCCGTTGTCTAAGACTTGATTGCCGCCGCCGGCAACCGACCACTTCGACTCTCCCGGTGCGTCGCCAAGCATCGTTCCCACCGCCCCATCCCAACTCTCGCCGAAGTGGTGTTCCTGGATCCCGCGGCTGTGATCCTTGCCCAGCGTTCCGACCCCCCCGCCTTCGTAGCTCAGAAAATCGCTGCGCCCGGCAACGCGAGAGTTCTGGCTGTATTGGCCTTTGAACTGGAGCAATGGTTGATCTGGCACACCCTTGAGCCGCACGTTGACCGCGCCTCCGGAGGCATCTCCCTGCTGATCGGGTGTGAAAGTCTTGCTCACCTGAATGCTTTCGATCACCGCGGCGGGAAACTGGTCGAGCTCGACCGCCCGCTT
>CAZCXL010000165.1:0-6154 GCA_964502625.1 uncultured Planctomycetales bacterium
AGCACCGTGAGCAAGACCACGATGCCGACGAAGCACCACCAGTGCGCCACGCTCAGCCACTTCTTCCAGGCGGCCGCTTGCGCGTCGCGCATCCAGAGCAGAGACAAGACCCCCGGAAGCAGGAATAGCAGCGTGACGCGCAGATCGTGGAGCACGCCCAAACCGAAGGCGGCCGGAAGGTCGGCGAAAAACTCGCTCAACACGTCCGGATGTCCGTAGCGCAGCACGAAGGCTGCACGGAAACTGCTCATCAGCAGGAGCAGAAAGCCGCCGAGGCCCAGCATGCGGCGCAGTACGCCAGCGAGCGCGTCCGCCGGACGAAAGTCCGCAGTTGCTGCAGGGAGGGCCTCCCGTTCCATCCTCCCATGATGACGCGGGCTCGGCGCCGTCGCCTCTAGTTTTCGGAGAGAGTGCGGCGCACGGCGCGCAGCCAACCGGCATGGCGCTCGCTGCGCTCGTCCTCGCCCATGCGCGGCAGCCAGCGGCGCTCCGCCTGCCATGAGCGCGCGGCTTCCTCGGACTCTTGCAGGCCAAGGCTCACGCCGGCCAGGAGTGCCGCGCCGCGCGCGGTGGATTCGGTGGTTGTGGACCGCGCGATGGGCAGGGCGCAGAGGTCGGCGAGCGCTTGGAGAAACCACTCATTACGCGCCATGCCGCCGTCCACGCGCAGTTCGGAGGGCGGCTCCGCGCCGTCGGAGCGGGCGGCGTCGAGTAGATCGCGGGTCTGGAAGCAGGCCGCCTCGAGGGCTGCGCGCGCGAGATCAGATGCGTTGGTCTCACGCGTCAAGCCGTGCAGGGCGCCGCGTGCACTGGGGTCCCACCACGGAGCACCGAGTCCAGTGAATGCGGGTACTAAGTAAACGCGACGGCGCGAATCCGCGCTGCGCGCAAGTTTTTCTGCGTCTTGCGAACTGCCGAGCAAGCCCAGGCCCTCGCGTAACCATTGCACGACGGTGCCCGCGTGAAAAATGCTTCCCTCCAAGGCGAAAGTGGAGACTCCTTTCAGGCGCCAGGCCTGCGTGCTCAGCAGGCGATTGCGGCTATTCAGGATTTGCGCGCCGGTGTTCTGCACAGTGAAGCAGCCAGTGCCGTAGGTCGCTTTGGCGGATCCCGGCTCCAGGCAGCCTTGACCAAAAGCTGCAGCCTGCTGATCTCCGACCAGGGCGCGCAGCGGAATCGCCGCTCCGAGCAGCTCCCGCTGGATGAATCCGAAGTCGGAAGCAGTGTCTTGCACTTCGGGCAGGATCGCTGGCGGGACGCGAAAGATTGCGCACAGCCTCGGGCTCCATCGTTGGGTTGTGAGATCGAAGAGGAGTGTGCGTGAAGCGTTGCTGGCGTCGGTGGCGTGAATTGCTCCGCCGCTCAGGCGCCACGTGAGCCAAGAGTCCACGGTGCCTGCCGCGAGCTCGCCCCGCTCTGCGCGAGCGCGAGCGCCAGGAACGGCGTCCAGAATCCAGGCGATCTTCGTCGCCGAGAAGTACGGATCGAGAAGCAAACCGGTGATGGCGGAGATCTCGGGCTCGAGTCCTTGCTCGCGCAGTTGCGCACAGAGCCCCGCAGTGCGGCGATCTTGCCACACGATTGCAGGGTGAATGGCTTGGCCGTTCGCGCGCTCCCACACGATGGCGGTTTCGCGCTGGTTCGAGATGCCGAGCGCCACCACCGCCGTTGCGCTTGCTCTCGCGTTTTCAAGAGCGCCGCGCATGACCAGAATGGCGTCTGAGCAGAGGCGTTCAGGGTCGTGCTCGACCCAGCCATCCTGCGGGAAACTCTGCGCGAGTGCGCGCTGCGCGGAGCCGAGTGCCGTGCCCCTCGTGTCAAAAACGATCGCTCGCGTACTGGTGGTGCCCTGATCGAGCGCGAGTAGCAGCGGTTTCTGGCTCACGGAGTCGATCTCGGCACGATGCGCAACTCTTGCCGCGGATTTGCATCCGCATCCTCCAAGGGAGGGAGTCCGAGCAAGTCGAGCGTGAGGTTGGCGGCGTCGCTGTTGCGCACGGGTGGGGCGCCGCTCGCGCTGCGGTCGGGATCTTGCTCGAGAGGCGCCGCGTAGTGCTTGGGATTCAAGGCGTAGAGCTCACCGTGTGCCGCGCCGTTTCCCGTCCAGACTAAGAATGGAATGCGGCGGTTCAGCAACGCGCGCTCGGCTCCGTGATGATTTTTGAGCGGGACGCCGCCGCCGTGATCGGCCGTGAGGATGATCGCCGTGTGTGCGCGCTGTTCGGGATGCGCGTCCAACCACTCGAAGAGCACGCCGAGCGCAACGTCCACGCGTGCGATGGCCGCGGAGTAGGGACTGTCCGGATCGAGCGTCCAGCCTTCAGCATGTCCGGCGGCGTCGGGCTCGGCGACGTGGGCGAAGGCAAGGCTGGGCGCGGGCGAACCGGCCCAGAATTGGCAAACGCGCCCAACGACGGCGAAGGCCGATTCTTCAATTCCAAAATCCTGAATCATGGGGCCCCAGGAAGAGGAGAGCAGCACGAACTTCTTCTTCGCGGCGAAGGCGCCCGTGCGCAGACCGGCGCGGGTGGCGACGTGGATTACTGAGTCCATGTCGGGTCGGAGCAGCATGCCAGGCGGAGGCATGTCGTTGAGCGTCCAGCCGTGGCCGTGCTCTCCCTCGACGAATCGCCCGGTCAGCATGCCCACGTGATTTGGCAAGGTCACGCTCCAATCCGGGTCACAACGCGCGTCGAGCGTGCAGCAGCCTTGGAGGAGGCGCGCGAAGTTCGGCAGACGCTCAAGGCCCGTAACGGCAAGCGCATCTGGGCGCAGGCCGTCGACGCTCAGGATGAGCACGTGGTCGTAGCGCGGGTTCGCGGCCGCCGCGGCGCTTGTGCATGCCGGGAGGAAAATCGCGAACAGGGGCAACAGAAACTGAAGCCAGCGCATCGGAAGAAGGAAATTTCTCACTCTTCGTCGACGCGCGACGAGTCGAGGAGTTTCTTGCGAACTTTGGGGTCGCGCACCGGGTAGGTGGCTTGCACCCAGGCCCGCCAGGCCTCTTCTGCTGCGGGAACCGTCAAGTTCAGATGTTCCCGGAAGAGATCGCGGGCTTGCTTGCCATCTTTGAATCCGAGCAACAGCGGCTTCAGCGCTTCGCGATGTTCAGCCACGACCCAATCGTAGAGCGACCACGACAATCCGTGCTCCTCCGGCCACAGAGTTCCCGGGAGTTTCTGCAGAAGCGCGGGCAGGATGGGATCGGTTTTCTTGGCCAGCCAATCCTTGATCGCCACGCGCCACTGGCCTCCTTTCCAATCCAGATCGGAATTGGCTTCGTCCATGCAGTAGGTGGCGGTGCGCTGAAAGCGCATTTCCTCGTACCAGTGGCCGGCGCCTTCGTCGAACCAGCCGGCTTTCTTGTCGTTCAACCATTCCGAGCGCACCATGGATGACATCATCAAGTGCGCCGCCACATGGCACGCGTTCATCGCGACATTTAATGCCTTGCCTTCCAAGCCCAGGGAGCCCGCCCAGGCGCTAGAAGCAGGCCGCGGCCCATAAAATTTCATGGCCGAGGTCACGTTGCGCCCAAAGATTTCTTGATTGACGCGCGCGTGATCTGCTTCCTTTTCCCAGTACCAGAGTCGTGTTCGGCCTGAATAGGAGGAGGCGGTCACTCCGTAGTGTTGGTCGAGCGTGCGCGCCATGGCCTCGAGTTCGCGGATGACGTGGTGCGCGAACAGGTGCGGGTCGAGCGTCTTGCTGCCTTCCTTCAAAGGCGCGTCAATGATGAATTCGAAGTGCTCACTCTCCACGCGCACCAAGGGGCGCTGGAACAACCTGTCAGGATCGGAGCCCACCTCAAGCCAGCGCTTGCAGGACTCGGCGCGGGTTTCGGCCTTGAGCGAGTCGGGGCCGTCAGAGCACTTGCCGCAGTCCACGGTGAGCGCACCCGAGCAGTCCGGGCAGCGCGCGGCTACCGAGCAATAGCGCACCTCGGCTTCCATGGCCACGATGTCCGCCGGATGCGCCTTGCAGGCGCGGACGCCGCGCATCCCGCATGCGTGGCAACCGCCATCCGGCTCGGGCTCTTGCGCCGCAGGCGAGGCTACGGCGCAGAGCAGGGAGAGCAGGAGCGCCGTCATGCAGCCTTAGAGAGCAAAGCTGCCGAAGACTTGAGTCGTCAAGCCGTTCTGCAGGGCTTGGAACCACACGCTGCGTCCAGCCAACACGCTGGGCACCGTGAAGCTCCAAGCAGCGGCGCCAGCCCCGTTCGCATTCACCGTTGCGCCGACTTTCACCGGCGAGGCAATGCCCAAGGTCACTCCCAGAGAACCGATGAGCGTGGGGCCGAGCCCTGTGATGCTTCCTGCGAGGAAGGTCGGAGCGCCTGGAGTCATGCGCACGGCGTTGACCGTAGCAGTAGCGCCCACTACCAGCGGCAGCGAGGCGCTGAGCACGGGCGCATTCGCGGCGCTGACTTCGGCTGTCGCGTTGATTGGACCGTCGAGCACGATCGTGAACGTGTCCGTGCCGATTGTCTGCGTGATGTTCACGTCCAGATCCAAGAACAGCATCAGCGTGGTTCCGGATTGCGTGATGCTCCCGTTCACCGGGGTGGGGAGGGAGCCGACGCCGAAGATCGGCTGCGAAGTGTTGCCGAGCAAACCGCCAGTGGTCAGCGTGCCCGCAGTCGTGAGCATGCTCGCGATCGCGGTGAATGCGCCTGTGCCCGGGTTGATGGCGAACGACGGCGAAGTGAGCCGCACTTGCAGCCCTTCGATGTCAAAGGTCGCGAGCGGCGGCAAGAAAGGAATCGGGTTCGGGATCTCGCCGTGCAGGATCGTCGGCACCGTGAACATCAGCGCGCCATCCAGACGACCCGAGGTGAAGGGCGCGGAGGCGGAATCCAACCCGAGCACCAAGCCGCCGTCAAGACGAAACTTGTCGGGGCTTTCGTTGATCGTGTAGGAGGGACTGGAGATGTCCCAGTCGATCAGCGAGTTCGCGCGGTCCACGTCGAACAAATGTTGGACGCTTTGGGATGCGGGAGCCAGGAGGAGGAGCGCGGCGAGGATCATGGATTTCGGCCAAGGCAGGGGAGGGGAGTCGCGCGAAACTGTTCGCGCCTATTCAACAGCATACCCTGGAATCGGCAGTTCATAGTCCACGATCAGCGGAGCGTGGTCCGAGAAGCGGTCCTCACGATGAACGCGCGCCGCGATTGCGCGCTCGGCGATTGCGGGTGTTCCGAGCTGGTAGTCGATCCGCCAACCGACGTTCTTCGCCCGCGCCTGCCCGCGATTCGACCACCAGGTGTAGCCTTCGCCCTCGGCCTCTGGGTGCAACTCCCGGAACACGTCCCGCCATCCGGCGCTGAGGACTTCCGTCAGCCAGGCCCGTTCCTCCGGAAGAAACCCTGAGTGATCTCGGTTCCCTCGCCAATTCTTCAGATCCTTCTCGGTGTGCGCGATGTTCCAGTCCCCACACACCAGCACCGGCAGGCGCGCGCGGCGCTGGCGCGCGAGCCAGGTCTTGAACGCGGCGAGAAAGCGAAATTTTGAGGCTTGGCGCAGCTCGCTCGCGGAGCCGCTGGGAAGGTACAGACTCACGATGCGCACTCCTGCGAAGTCCGTAGTCAGCACGCGCCCTTCGGCGTCGAACTCGGCTTCGCCGATTCCGCGGGCGACACGCCGCGGCGCAGTGCGCGACCACACGGCCACTCCCGCATAGCCGGGGCGCTCCGCAAAGCTCCACTGTGCGTGCCATCCCGACGGCGGCTGCAAGCCGTCGTGGAGTTGCTGCTCGGCAATGCGGACCTCTTGCAGGCAGCAAATGTCCGCGTCTTGCGCCGCGAGCCAGGCCCCGAATCCTTTCCCCATGGCCGAGCGGATTCCGTTGGCATTGAGGGTGATCACGCGCATGGGCTTCATTCGAGTCCGAGTTGCTGCAAGGAACGCTCCGCCTGCTCGGCCCAACCTCGATTGGCTGCCGGGCTGGCCGGGCTTGGGTGGAGAATGCCGCCGATCTGTACCGCCGCATCGGCGAGCGCGACGCGAGCGCGGGCTTCGGCGAACGCGCCGACGCCGATGACCATCTCCACCCCGAGCGCAGCGGCCATTTCGCGCAGCGCGTGGTCGCAAGCCTCGCGCAGCGGCACCGCCTGCGCGCGGAGAAGTTTGTCGGGTGTGAGATTGCGCCCGCTGTC
>CAZCXL010000166.1:0-6090 GCA_964502625.1 uncultured Planctomycetales bacterium
GGCTCAGTTCATTTGGCCGAAATGCCAGGCCTACTTCAACGGCAGCGCGCGCGGATCAATTCAGGTTTGTTATCTCAGCTTGTGGTCGGCTGGCTCGGAAGGAGTCAGCCGGCCACTCTTTTTCTCCTATGAGTGTGATCGCTTTTTCTATGGACTCAAAATGCACTTTTCCTGATTGATGGGATAGGCTCTCAGCGCGTTCACCATGAATTCTCTCACACGTTCCAATTGGCGCGATCTCGCTCTAACCGCTGCCCAGCAGTGGATGGAGCGCTATGGCCTGAAGACGCTTCGGATCTGCGTTGGCGTGGTCTATTTCTGGTTCGGCGCGTTGAAATTTCACCCTGTCGTCGCCGTGGAGTCTGAGTACCTGCCTGCGCAAACCATGCACGCACTCTCGCTGGGACTGCTCTCGCCCGGCCAAGGCACATGGATGCTCGCGATCTGGGAGTGCGCCATTGGATTCTGCCTCGCGACATCGGTTCTGCTGCGTCCGGCAATCGCGCTCACCTTTCTGCACCTCTTCGTCATGCTGATGCCGACCGTGCTCTTCCCACGGCAGATCTGGCACACGTTCCCCTACGGTCTCACCCTCAAGGGCCAGTACATCGTCAAGAACCTTGTGTTCTTTGCAGGCGCTGCCGCCCTCGCCACCAGTCTTCCGCGACAGCGCGGCCCCTTCCTGACCGTCCTCAACGCATGGAGTGAACGGCATCGCCTGCGCATCATTCGGCTAGGACTCGGTGTGGTCTATCTCTGGTTCGGCGCGTTGAAATACTTCCCCGGCGTGAGTCCGGCTGAAATCTTGGCAGGGGATACCGTGGAACGCATCACCTTCGGATTGATGCCGCCCGGGGTGGGTCTCCCCGTCCTCGCGACTTGGGAATGCCTGATCGGTATCGGCCTCCTCCTGCGAGTTTTGCCCCGGATCGTGCTGCTGCTGATCTTCGTGCATTTGCTCGGGACCTTTACGCCCTTTCTCTTCTTTCCGGAGCGCTGTTGGTTCAGCTTTCCCTTCGTGCTCACGCTCGAAGGCAAGTACATCGTGCGCAATCTCGTGCTCTTTTCGGCCGCCTTGGTGCTTGGCACCTCGGTGGC
Source organism: uncultured Planctomycetales bacterium (assembly GCA_964502625.1). Lineage (GTDB taxonomy): Bacteria > Planctomycetota > UBA1135 > UBA1135 > UBA1135 > JAQBVK01. Next base: position 1,099 of record CAZCXL010000166.1, read on the forward strand.
GCAGCGAAATCGCACGGCCGCAACCCGGCCCCTCAGTTCCGAGGGAGAGGATCCGGCTTCAGCGGACGGAACCGCCTCCCCTAGAATGCCCGTCTGACGCGGACTGCCGTTGATCTTGCGCCGCGTCCCGTCTTTCGTTGCCGGAAGCATGAAAGTACCTCCCCGTCCCGGTCCGCTCGCTCAGGCCTTCGGCAGCCTGCAGGCCTGGATGTCGGCGCACGGGGTGCGCACCGCGCGGCTCAGCATCGGCACGGTCTATTTTTGGTTCGGAGTGCTGAAGTTCGCGCCTGTCGTTCCAGGCGCCGAGATCTATCTGCCCGGCCGCATCCTCAGCGTCGCCACGTTCGGACTCCTGGACCGCTTCGATGGCGCCATGGTCTTGGCGACCTGGGAATGTCTCATCGGCTACTGCCTGGTTGCCGGCATCGCGTTGCGGCTCGCAACCTTTTTAATGTTCGCCCATTTGCTGGTGATGTTCCTCCCCATGGCGCTGTGGCCGCGGCAAGTTTGGCACACCTTCCCCTTTGGTCTCACGATCAAGGGCCAGATCGTGCTCGATAACCTCGTGATGATTGCCTGCGGCATGATGTTGGCGTCATCGGTACCGCGCAGCGGAACCGCCGCGCGTTTCGGTCGGCTGGGCCGCTGGGTGAGCTGGTGGGACGACCGCGCCTCGCGCTGGATGGGGCGTCATGGGGTGCTCTGCCTGCGGATTTCGATGGGCGTGCTCTACCTGTGGTTCGGCGCGCTGAAATACGTGCCGAGCGCTGGCGAGTTCGCCGGCTTCGCCGGAAGGATCCTGAGCAATCTCAGCGGAGGCCTCATCACACCGGCCGTTGGCCTGCCGTTCTTGGCATCTTGGGAATGTTTGATCGGAGTCGGACTGCTGCTCGGTCGTTTGCCGCGCTTGACTCTCACTCTGATCCTGCTGCACCTCCTGCTGATGACCACGCCGTTGTTGTTGGAGCCGGAGGAGATCTGGATCCGTTTCCCCTTCGTGTTGACCTTGACCGGCAAATTCTTGATTCGGCACCTCGTGCTCTACGGCGCGGCGATCGTGATCATTTCTTCCTTGGCGCAGCGTGTCCAAGGGTGGTCCGCCCTCGTCAACCCTTTCACCCGCGGAGGGGCTCGCTAGGGCAAAGCGCATGGACGTCACCATCCGACAGTTGGAATACTTCGTCGCGCTCGCGGAGTTCGAAAACTTCGGACGCGCTGCGGAGCAGTGCTTCGTCACCCAACCGGCGCTGAGCGCGCAGATGGCTCAATTGGAGAAGACGCTCGGCGTGCAACTGATCGAGCGCGGCCGCAAAGCCACCCTCACTCCGGCCGGCGAAATCGTGCTGGAGCGCGCCAAGGGCATTCTGGCCGCCGTGCTCGAACTTCGCGACGGGGCCGCGAATTTTCGCAGTCCGTTGGTGGGCCGCATTCGTTTGGGAATCATTCCCACCGTGGCGCCGTACTTGCTGCCGCGCATTCTTCCCTGGTTTCGAGAGAACTATCCGCGCCTGCAGTTGACGCTGCGCGAGGCGCAAACCCGTGAGCTCACTGCGGCGCTCCACGCGGGCGAGTTGGATCTGGTGATGGTGGCGTTGGGCGCCGATCTCGGCCCCGTGGAGGAAATGGAGATCAGCGAAGATCGCTATCTGCTGCTCGCGCCGAAGGGACACCCGCTGCTGGCTAAGCGCGGTTTGGCGCAGGCTGACCTTGTCGGACACCGCGTGCTCCTGCTCGAGGAGGGTCACGGCTTGGATGCGCGGGTGATCGAAGCTTGCGGACTGGAGGCCGGCGCAGAAGCCGACGACTTCGGCGCCTCCTCGCTGATCACGCTGGTGGGCATGGTCGGCAGGGGTTTGGGTGTCACCCTGCTTCCTGAACTTGCGGTGTCCACCGATCTGCATCCGGAGGCAGGCCTCGAGCTCGCGCGTTTCGATCCGCCCGAGCCGCGCCGACGCATCGGCGTGGCCTGGCGCCGCGGCGCCACGCGCACGAAGGAGTACCGCCTGCTCGGCCAGATCTTCAAGCGCTTCCTGAGCGCGGACGCGAGTTAACGCGAGTGGTGCAGGCGGGGAAGGCCGCCAAGATCCGTGCTAGTGACGGCGTGCATCGACTCGCCTTCGCGCGCGAAGCGCAGATCGAGCACGGCTCCACCGGTTCGGTTGAACCACGCCAGCCGGAAGGGATGCCACCCGGCCTTGAGGGCCATGGATCCCTCGCGCGTCTCGGAGCTGTGCAGCCCGTCGTTGTTCACCACGAGTTGGTCGGAGATTTCCAAGCGAGATCCGTCGTCGCTGGTCAGCGAGAAGCGCCACATGCCGTCTTCAGGAATACGGATGCACCCCGAGAACAGCACGCCGACGTTCTCCTTGCCGGCGAGGTCTCCCAACTCAATCCCCGGTGCGTGAGTGATCGGGCCATCACCGAGTTGATGAATCCATGCGTCCACCGAACTCCACGCGCCAGCGATGCTTGCGATCGAGATGGCCGGCGCGATCTCCATTCCCAAGGGAAAGGGAGCGGGCCGCGGCTCCACCCGTCGGAATTCCCGGCGCACCACTGGCGTGACGGCGCGGCCGTGGTGAAAGGCTCGGGCCGTCACGACCGTGGATTCACGGAGGGTGATCGGGCCACGGGCCAGCGGATCACGCGCTTGCGGCTCGCCACCGTCGAGCCGGTAGCGCACTTCGAGTTGCGGAGAGGGACTCGTGATTCGCACTTCCATGGGAGTCACGAACTCGCTGAGCGCGGACTCGATGTGCGGCGGCAAGTAAATCACCGGCTCGCCCTTCACGCGCAGTTCCACCACGGGGCAATCCACGTCCGTGGGTTGCTCCGGCAGCCACACCCAGAGGTCCGGACCCGCGCGTTCCGCAGTCAGCGCGCGCCCATTGGCAAGCAAGGAGGCCTGAAATGAATCGTTCCCTAATCCAGGTACGATCAACTTGCCGTCGATGGGCCAGTCAAAGACGTGCAGAAAAAGCCGCGTATCCGATCCGTCGCGCTTCTGCGTGCAGCGTCCCCAGCCCAGGTCCGTGAACGGGCTCGCCCGCGTGCCGTGAATCGCCTCACCATGCAGCTTCATCCAACGCGCGATCCCCTCCATCCGCTCGACCGCCTGCGGCGGGAAAGTGCCGTCCGCGCGCGGGCCGACGTTCAGCAGCAAGTTGCCGCCCTTCGACACGACGTCCACGAGCAGGCGCACCAACTCCGTCGTGCTCTTCCAGTCACGATCGGCTTCATTCCAGCCCCAGTGGCCGTTCATCGTGATGCATGACTCCCAATCCACTCCCGGAAAGCCCGTGGCAGGGACTTCCTGCTCGGGCGTGCCAAAGTCCCCGGCGAATCCGGGCCCGTCCGTCATGCCTGCCATTCCCGATCGCCCGACGTCCACGCGGTTGTTCACGATTACGTCGGGTTGCAGTCGGCGGCAAAGGTCATAGAGCGCCTGTCCGTATGGGTGATTCCAGGTGCTCTCCCATTCGCCATCGAACCACATGACTCCGATCGGACCGTAGTGGGTGAGCAACTCCGTGACCTGCGCATGCAAATACTCCAGGTAGCGTTCGAAATCAGCGCCTTCTGCGCTCCGATCCGCCGCTTCCCATCCGCGCCGCGGCAAATAATCCGGATGATGCCAGTCCATGATCGAGTGGTACCAACAGGTATGCAGTCCGCGAGACCCGAAGGAACGGGCTATTTCCGCCATCACGTCTTTTTTCCATGGAGTAGCCGCCACGTCGAACTCAGAGACTGCGGAATCGAAGAGCGCGAAACCGTCGTGATGCTTGGTGGTGATCACGATGTATTCCATGCCGGCCTCGTCGGCGAGTCGCGCCCAGATGTCCGCGTCGAAGGCGCGCGGATCAAAGCGTGCGAGCAGCTTGTCGTACTCCGATACTGGAATGCGCGCAGTTTCGCGGATCCATTCGCCATGCCCCGTGGACTCGCCCCAACGACCCGCAGGGACCGCGTAGAGGCCCCAGTGCACGAACAGGCCGAAACGCGCCTCGCGCCACCAGTCAAGGCGCGCGTCCGGCGAGGGCTCATGGTGTGCAGGCCGCGCTGCGCATCCAAAAGAAATGATGATGAAGGCGATCAGAACAAGGCGGGGGGTTCTCGTATTCATCAGAACTCCTTATACTCTTCACCCTCCGCGGCCATGAGCACGCGAGAATTCTCTTCATGAAAACTCCCCGCATCATCGTCACCGGTCTGGTGACGCTCGCTGTACTGTCCGCTCCTGCTGCTGCGCAGCAGAGCGCTTCCTGGCTCGACCGAGTCGATCTGTTCGGTGACGCTCGCCTTCGCGCCGAGTTCAACGACAACTTGAACCCCGCCCCGGATCGTCATCGCCTTCGCGGCCGCTTCCGCATCGGCGCCACGGTGGACCTCGAGGAAGACTTCACCGCCGGCTTCCGTCTGCGCACCGGCAACCCGGAGGACCCGAACAGCCCGCACTTCGATCTGGGCGGCACCGGCGGCCCCGGCAACGACGGCGAGTTCGATTCTTGGGAGATGAACGTTGATCAGGTCTATCTGACCTACGCTCCTTCCAGCATCGAAGGCTTCTCCGTTACGGGCGGCAAGTTCGCCAACCCGATGAAGCGCAACCCCGTCTACGCAGACCTGCTCTGGGACCAAGACGTGCAGCCGGAAGGGGTGCAAGTCACTTGGAACGCCCCCTACAAAGGCGACACCTTCAGCGGTCTGGGCGCCACGGCCGGACAGTACATCATCTTGGAGAACAGCTCCGCGGAAGACATCTGGAGCACTTTCGCTCAGATCTACGCGAACGCCGACCTCGGCGATGCAGGCAAGCTGAACTTCGCGCTCGCCTACTACTTCGTCGGCGACACCAGCCCGGACGGCGCGGTCTCTCCCTTGCTGGACGACAACCAAGGCAACGCGGTCACGGCGACCGACTTCGTTTCCCAGTTCGGGACCCTGAACCCGATGGTGGCGTGGTCCCTCGGTGATTGGAACGTGGCCGCT
>CAZCXL010000167.1:0-6077 GCA_964502625.1 uncultured Planctomycetales bacterium
GTCCATCTGGTGACCGAGGAGGCCTACATCGCCTTCGAGGCAGACAATTCCGAATTGAATGACAATCGCGGCAATGGCATCTACCTGATGTCGGGCTCCTCGATCCAGGCTCCCACGGACTTTCCTACCGGGTTGTACTTGGATCTGGATCACTGCGCGATGCATGGAAATTCGTTGAGCGGCTTGTTCCTGGACGGCGCACCGGAGAAGCCGCATTTTCCTCACACGCAGGGTGCGATTGTGGGTGGCACTTACGATTCATTCCCCTCGGCCGTCGGAGATCGCAGCATGATCTGGGAGGGCAACGAACCCGACCCGCGATTGCCTCGTGGCCAAGGCGTGGTGAACGGTTGCCAGATCAGCAACAACGGCGAGTATGGCGTGCGGGTACGGTTGCTCGGAGATTTTGGTGGAGGGAGCTTTGCGGCATCAACGCGCTTCGTAAACACCTATATCTGGAACAACTCTTCCGGCGGATTCTTCGCGCGACTGGAGCCGCATTTCCTCTCGCCGTACTTCGCGCCGGCTCTGTTCACTCCACTGGTGCATTGCACATTCGCCAACAACCACACTGGGGGTGCGAGCGGATGGTCCGCGGAGATCCATCCCGTGGACATCGGGAGCGGACCCCCGGCGCGCCTCTTCTTTTGGGACGACTACCCGGACAGCCTGACCCAGCCGCCGGATAACCGCGTGCTGGGGACTTCGATCAACAATTGCGTGTTTCAGCGGGCGAATGCCACGCATGCAGACTTCGGTCCATGGTTGGATTTCCTGGATCAGTTCGACAACAACGCTTCCAATACCTTTTGGATCGGCTTCTCCGACCTGATCCCCTGGGCGGGAATCCGCGGTCAGACTACGGACATCGTCAGCAACGTGGATTTTGCGGTTTCGACGCTCGCCGCTTCCCCGTTCCTCGGTCCGATCATTCCGACATCAAGGCAGGCCGCACAGTTCTATCTCGACAATCAAAGCAGTACGGAGCCCAGGTTCTTCTTCTCTCATGACTATTTGAGGGCTGGCTACTCACTCTCCGAGGACTCCCATGACGTCGAAGGTGTGGTTCGCCTGACGCTCGTTGGTCGGGACAAAGGTTGGGAGGAGGATTGATGTACCTCCTTCTCCTCGTGATTGCTCAAGTCTGGGTGGTGAAGGATGCCGCGCCTCCTACCCCGCGTACTCCTGGAACGGAGCTTCAGTTCGCTCAATCGATCGCCATCGGCGATTTAGACGGCGATGCGTGCGTGGAGAGTTACGCTCATGCCAGCGATCACCCGTACACGGAGGAAGTGCTGGGATTCTCCAACGGATGGGCCTCGCAAGAGCGTCTCGTCTATTCAGTGCTGCCCTTCCGAATCGATACCGGCGCTGCCCAAGGTCCTCGAGTCGCGCTCCTGCGTACGCCGCTCGGCTTGAACTTGGCATACCTGGACCTGCAGAACAGTGGATTACTGCACACACGGCGATTCCCAGGAGTCAATGAACTCGTTGCCGTTTCGCCGAATCTGCGACCCGGAACCTTCGTGCGCTTCCCTGACGTGAACAACGACGGTTGGGAGGAGTTGTTCTGCCAGGATTATTCCAGCAGCGAAGGCTATCCAATGATGGTGGACGGCCGGACGCTGACCACTATCTGGCGAAACATCCTCCCCGACAGCGAGTATCCCTCCATGATGACCCGGAACACGGCGCAGGAGCCGCAAGATCTTGATGGTGACCTGATCGCCGATCCGATTTCAGTCTGGACGACCTATTACGTCCAGACCGGCACTTGGGATCACAGCATTCAAGCTTTTTCGGGAGTCTCAGGGACGCAACTCTGGGAGAACCGCGCGACAACCAGTGGTGGGCTGTGGATCCCTTCCGTTTCGGAGCATGATCTCACGAACGACGGGCTCTGGGACGTCATCCTGGCGAATGGGGCGGTGATCAAGCTTGTGTCCGGCGCGGATGGTTCCACGGTCTGGTCCTTCGATCCGACCCCGATCCTCAAGGCCGCAGGGCCTGCCGGCTGGACCTACGAGCAACCGCTCTACCCTGCGGTCCTCACCCCGGTGCCTCGAACCAGTGGATTGCAACTAGTGCTTCCGATCCGTTACTGGCAGGTCCAGGTGAATTCCGTCTTTAGGATCGAACTCGCCCATTTCGACCCCTACTCCGGTGCTTTCCTCGGCTTCGGTTCGCTACCCGATGACCTGCAGCCGTGGTTCGGCGACGCTTTCTGGAACCCCCGCGGCGACTCCATCGTTTGCGCCCTCGGCGACGTGGATCGGGACGGCCTTCAGGAGCTCTCCTTCCCGGTGAACGCGCCTGCCTACGACGTGTTCTGGAACGGATTCATGCCCAAGCATTTCGTGACCCTCGGGCTTCGCACACTTGAAATCCCTTCCCAGTTGCGGCTGAGGGTCGCCGTGCAGGCCACGGTCACCATCCCCTCGGCTCCGCATCACGACTTCTTCCTGATTGGTTCGCGCAGCTTCGACCGCCGCGGCGGCGTACGCCTGGAGGGCTGGCGCACCGGCCTCACGGACGATCCCTGGCTCACTTGGAGCACCGTCAGCCGCGCTTTCGCCGGCACGCTCGATGGTGCCGGAAATGGGCAGTGCAACGTCGCGGTGCCTGGCAATCCGGCGCTGATTGGAACCACGCTCTACACGCGCGCTGTGGTGCTGGCGCCGGGCGGCCAGGAAATTTGGACGCTCTCCACCCTCGGAATTAGCGAGATCGTGCCGTGACGGGCGTGTGCCGCCGCAGCAGCGCGTCCCACGACCGGGCTTCTGCGGCCGCGTTGAAGTGCAGCAGCGCGTGCGCGCGTAACTGCTCACCCAGGCGCTGAGCGCCGTGCGGGTCATCCAGGAGTTCGGCCGTCCGCGCGCGCAACTCGGCATCGTCGCCGAAGAGCTGAGCGGCGCCGGGGAAATCGCGATGCGCGGAGATGTCGCTGGCAAGCACCGGGACGCCGCATTCGGCTGCTTCGAGCAGGGCGTTCGGCGCGCCGCCTTCGGCGTGGCTGCTGCTCAACACCAATCGTGAGTGCTGAACCAAAGGCCGCAGTTGCTCGCGCGGCACGGCACCGAGCCAGCGCACCCACGGCTGCGGGATGCCCACGTTCGCACGCAGGATCGCTTCACGCAGTTCCGCGGCGGCGGCACCTTCCATCTCCGGACCGGCGATCCACAAGCGGAGGCGCGGACGCGTTGCCGCGAGCGGCGCGAGCGCGCGCACTGCGCGCGCAGGATCCTTCACGGCACGCACGCCGCACGGCAGCAGCAGCAACTCGTCCTCGGCTTCGAGTGGAGGAACCCCCGGCGGCCATGCGGCACTCTCCGGGAGTGGCTCCAGGCCTTGGCGGATCAGATGGATGCCGCCGGCAGGCTCGGGGTAACTCGCCAGCGCTGCTGCGCGCGCTGCCGTGCCAAGCGCGACTGCAGCCGCGCTTGAGGCTACCGCGTTGCGCGCTGCTGCCGCGGGCTCGGCGACGAGATCCGTTCCCGTGAACATCACCAGAAAAGGCCGTCCGCGCAAGGTCGGGACGCCGCGCATGGGATCGCACGCCGCCTGCACCTGCGGCGCGGCATTCGCGGCATGCAGCGCCACGACTACGTCGGCACTCGGCCAATCCGCCGGATCCGTGCGTGCATCGCAGCGGCCGCTGAGCCAACCGTGCGCCACCAATCCGCGCGCAATCCGCCGCGCCGTCGTGACGTTGCCGCGCGGCTCGTCAGGAGCGCAGGGCAGGGCGAAGAGGAGCGCCGGCACGGGCGATCACGGGGCCGCGTTGCGGCTTAGGTGGAAGTCGAGAGGTTGGCGAGGAACTCGGAGTTGGTCTTCGAGCCCTGCATGCGGTCGATCAAGAGTTCCATGCCCTCGACGGGCTTCATGTCGTTGAGCACTTTGCGCAACAACCAGACCCGCTTGAGTTCATCCTTGCCGAACAGCAGGTCTTCCTTACGGGTGCCGCTGCGGTTGATGTCGATCGCGGGCCACACGCGGCGGTCGGCGAGCTGGCGCTCGAGCACCAACTCCATGTTGCCGGTGCCCTTGAACTCTTCGAAGATCACCTCGTCCATCTTGGAGTTGGTGTCGATGAGCGCCGTGGCGAGGATCGTGAGCGAACCCCCGTTCTCGATGTTGCGCGCCGCGCCGAAGAAGCGCTTCGGCTTAAGCAGCGCATCGGCGACCAAGCCGCCGGTCATGATCTTCGAGTTGGCCGGCGCCTCGTTGTTGTAGGCGCGGGCCAGTCGCGTGATCGAGTCGAGCAGGATCACCACGTCCTGGCCTTGCTCGACGCGCGCCTTGGCGTTTTCAATCACCATTTCGGCGACGCGCACGTGGCGGCTCGGCGGCTCGTCAAAGGTGCTAGCGACGATCTCGCGCCGGTCGCCCTTCACCGAACGCTCGAAGTCGGTGACTTCTTCCGGCCGCTCGTCCACCAGCAGCAGGATCAGGTGCACCTCCGGATGGTTTTCTACGATCGCGTTCGCGATCAACTGGAGCAACACGGTCTTGCCGGTGCGCGGCGGCGCCACGATCAGGCCGCGTTGGCCCTTGCCGACCGGCGAGATGAGGTCCACGATCCGCATTTCCACGCCTTCGCGCTCAGTTTCCAGGCGCAGCCGGGACTCCGGATAGAGCGGCACGAGGTCATGGAAGGGCGCGAGTGCGTACTGCTTTTCGGGGTCTTCGCCAAAGACCTCCATCACTTCTTGCAGCACGAGCATTTCGTCGTCGCGCTCAGGCATCGGCGCAATCACGCCGTAAACGCTCTGGCCGGTCTGCAGGTGATGCTTCTCAACCAACTCCGCGTGCAAAAGCGCGTCGGTTGCGAAGTTGGGCGTGTAGTCGTTGCTCAGATGGCGCACGAAACCGTGGCCCTCGGACATCACTTCCACCAGCCCGCGCGCGAAGAACACGCCGTGCTCGTGCTGGCCAGCGCGAATGATTTGGCGCAGGAGCGGACCGCGCGGCAGACCGAGCGCGTCCTCGATGCCGGACTTCTCGCCGAGGTCTTGCAGATCGTTCAGATGCAGCCCGAGATAGGAGTCGAGCAGCAGATCTTCGTTCTTGCGCTTCGCAGCCAGGCCCTTGACGGCATCAGGGTCCCATGGCGGCGGCAGCGGGGGAAACTGACTGCTCGGTACGTAGACCGGAGAACCGGAGGAGCGTTGCTCCTGGCGGCGGCGGCGGCGGCGATTGCGCCGGCGGTGGACAACATCGGCCATGACGGTCGAGAAAGATTGCCGGGAATCCGGCGGAGGGAGGAGGCGGTCAGGCGCTCGCGTGTTTCGCGGGCAGCGCCTCCGGAGAAGGCCAGCGCGCTACGAACGGGCGGGCCGGCAGATCGCGAAGGGCGTCGGCCCAACGTGCGCACTCCAGGCGCAGACGCTCAGGGCCAGCGTCGTTGATCAGAATAGCATCTGCGGCCGCTCTTTTCTCGGCGAGCGGCGCTTGGCTGGCCTCGCGGCGCCTCCACTCTTCCGTGGACCAGCCGTGGCGAGCCGCAGCGCGCGCGGCCCGCGCCGTATCGGAGGTCTCGACGAAGAAGATCAGACCACAAAGCGCGTGAAGACCGCCCTCCCACAAGAGCGGGATGTCCAGCACCGCCAGTCCGCCCGGCTCGCTCGACTCCAGGGCGGCGAGTTGCTCCCAGTGCCTAGCCCGGACGCGGGGATGCAGGATGGACTCCACGCGGGCGCGGACCTCCGGGTCCTGGAAAATCTGGGCGGCCAGGACTTTTCGGTCCAGGGCGCCGTCTGCCCCGCGTAAAGGCTTGCCGACGGCCGCCTCCAGGTCCTGCAACACCGCCGGCTCTTGGAAGAGGGCCGAAACCTCTGCATCTGCGTCCAATCGCCGTCCGTTGCCGATTTCGGCCAGGAACCGGGCAGCGGTGGATTTGCCGCTGGCAACCCCTCCGAGCACGCCGACGATCCGCAGGCCACTGAGCTTCATCCACCCCCAGGATGCGGCGGCCTTGACCGCCCCTCAAGGCTCCTTTACAAAGTCCCTCTCCCAAGGGAGGCAACCCAGCGTCATGGCCGGGTTAAACTCCCGTCCTGCTAGCCATTCCTGGCCTG
>CAZCXL010000168.1:0-2816 GCA_964502625.1 uncultured Planctomycetales bacterium
GGTCTCAACGTCCTGGAGTTGGGGAACTCCACGGAGTCGGATGGCTCCGTCCACCATCAACGCGGCAGCCAAGAGGGGTAAAGTTGCGTTCTTCGAACCCGCGGCGGCCAGAGAGCCGTCCAGGGGCGCGCCGCCATCGACCAGGAAACAGTCCACGTGGGGAGTGTGACCCGCGGCAAGGCGCGATTCCAGCCTGGGTGAAGGCTCTGAGAGCCGTTGACCGGCACCCTAGGGCCGACCTAGAATGGGTGGCCTTTTAGCCCGTTCCGCGAGCAATAGATCATGCCTCAAGTGGAAGCACCCGCGGCCCCGGCCGCCGACGTCGCCGTCTTTTTCTCTTCTCCCCCTACCGATCCCGCTGGCCTCATCGCCGCTCGACGGCGCTGCCTCGCAGATTCCTCCTCCGCCGCCAAGTTCGAGAACTCGGCGCGCGAAGCCCGCGAAAACTCTCACCAACCTGCGGCCTACCTGGCCTCTTGGGTGGAAGGAGATTATCGCAAGGCTCTGGAGCTCGCGAAGGGACGTGATCCGCTCGCGGTATTCGTGCGCGGTAGTGCGCAAATCGAACTCGGCGACTGCAAGGCAGCGCTCGCGGAATTGCAGGGTTCGAGCAAGGGCAAAGATCCCCAACTTGCCGCCGCGGAACTCCAGGCCATGCTCGGCCTACAGCGCCACGACGAGATTGCCAAGCTGCTCCTGACGGCTCCCCTCTCGGAGCCGGATCGCTACTACTTCCAAGGACGCCTGGCGGAAGTGGCCGGCGACCATCAAGGCGCCGTGGTCTGCTACGAAAGCGCGTTGGCGCGCGATCCCGAGCACGCTGCGGCCCGTTTCCGCATTGCGTATCGCGCCGATCTCATGGGCGACGACGAGCGCACCTTGGCGGAATACGAAGTGCTGCTCGCCCGCCGTCCGGTGCCGGCAGCCGTGCTCATCAACATGGGCGTCTACTTCGAAGACCGCAACATGTTTGAGCGCGCCTGCGGCTGCTACGCCGCCGTTCTGCGTCGTGATCCGAGCAACGCTCGCGCGCGACTCTACTACACCGACGCACACGACTCGCTCGACATGTACTACGACGAGTCCATGGAGCTGAAGGAAGATCAACTGCGCAAAGTTCTGCGCACTCCGATCTCCGATTTCGAGCTCTCGGTGCGCGCGCGCAACTGCCTCGCGAACATGAACATCCGCACGCTCGGCGAGCTCGTCTCGCACACCGAGATCGAGCTGATGGGCTTCAAAAACTTCGGCGAAACCTCCCTCAACGAGATCAAGCGGCTGCTCGTCAACCGCGGTCTGCGCTTGGGCATGCGTCGCGACGACGGTTCCTTCGTGATCCCCGAAGACTTCAACGCGGGGCGCAACGTCGACTTGGCGAGCGAGTTGTCTTGGCTCGGCGCCTTGAGCGAGGAACAGCGCGAGGCGCTCGACCTCCAGATCAGCAGCTTGAACCTTTCGGTGCGCTGTCACCGCGTGCTCGTCGAGCGGCTGAATCTGCAACGAGTCGGAGACGTCCTGCTCTACACCGAGGAGGATTTGCTCTCGATGCCGAACTTCGGCATCACTTCCTTGAACGAGCTGAAGGGCAAGATCGAGGAATACGGCTTGCGCCTGCGCTCAGGTCGCGGCGACGAACTCGAGGAGGAATACCTCGCTGACGTCGAAGGCGATGAGGAAGAAGATGATGAAGGCCAAGGCGGCATCACCGGCTTCACCACCACCGAAGGCGCCGTCACGGAAGAGTAGGCCCGGAGCCAACGTCCGTGTACGACTTCCTGCGGGGCCGCGTCGCATCGACCGGGCCTTCGCACGCCGTCCTCGAAGCCGGCGGGGTCGGTTGGCACTTGCACGTTCCCGCCGGGTTAGCCCTGAAACTACGCGTCGGCGAGGAGCGGAAACTGCTGGTGCATCTCGCCGTCACCGAGAGCGCCTTGACGCTCTACGGATTCGACAACGAATTGGAGCGCCGGCTTTTTCGCCGCCTGATTCAAGTCAGCGGAGTCGGCCCTTTACGCGCCATCGAAGTCATGTCCGCGTTGCCCACCGAAGCTCTGGTGCGTGCGATCGTCGACGGTGATTTGGAACGCCTCACTTCGGTGCGAGGAGTGGGACGCAAGACGGCAGAGCGTTTGGTGGTGGAGCTTCGCGACCGTTTACGGGAGTGGGCTGCTGGCGCCTCTATGGAGAATGGCGACGGACGAGCAGCGTCTGCCGGAGAGTTACCGGAAGACGATTTGGTGCGCGTGCTCGTCGATCTCGGCGCCCCACGTGCCGCAGCGATCCGTGCCGCCGAGCTTGCGCGCACCGCGCTAGGCGCGGACGCAGACTTCCAAGATCTCCTTCGTCACGCCCTGAAACTCAACCGATGAACACCGTCACGCCCCGTGTCGCTCTTCTCATGGGATCCGACTCTGATTTCCCGCGCCTCGAGACCGTGGTCGCCACCTTGCGCGCCTTCGGAGAAGAGCCGGTGGTGCGCGTGCTGTCTGCGCATCGCACACCGGAAGAGGCTTGCGCCTTTGCCAGCGGCGCGCGCGCGGCGGGCATCAAGGTGATGCTCTGCGCGGCTGGCGGCGCGGCTCACCTCGCGGGTGTGGTGGCAGCGCACACCACCTTGCCGGTGATCGGGATTCCGCTCGACAATCCCCCGTTGGGTGGCATGGACGCCCTGCTCGCCACGGTGCAAATGCCCGGCGGTGTGCCGGTGGTCGCGGTCGCCGTGGGCGGAGGGGGTCCGCAGAATGCCGCGCTCACCGCGCTGCGGATCCTCGGCGTTGCTGACGCCGCCATGGCGCAGAAACTCGAGGCCTATCGCG